>JACNJG010000086.1:0-15772 GCA_014382685.1 Candidatus Cloacimonadota bacterium | reverse complement strand
GGCCAAACTCCAGCAGATCCTGCATTTCCATTAAATAAATAATAAACTATAATAAAGAATGAAAACGCTGCAATAGTGTTAAATGCATTAAATATTAAAAATGTTGATAGACACAATTTTACGAACTGAGGTATCTTAAACGCTTCTTTAAAGTTTGCAAAAATTTCTAATAAACTACCCTTGATTGATTTTAAATTAAGAGGAGAGTAGTGTTCATTCACTGTCGATCTGCTTTTCAGAAATATTGCTGGAACCATCGCAAACAACATACAGATGATACCCACCCATATCGCAAGTGTCCTTGTAGCAACATCAGCTGACGGAAACAAATTCTTATTGTACATGATAACCCAAAACCAGGGAGCAATAACCCAGGCCCACTGCCCTATCCATTGGGCCACGGCCATAACGCTTGTACGTTCGTGGTAATCGTTGCTCATTTCATAGCCCATTGCAACATACGGTACACTAAAAATGGTAAGACCTAGATAGAAGACAAACGAAAAGAGAAGGAAATAGATGAAGTTGTAATTGACTCCATTCTCACGATACAACTGCCACATAAGGACAAAAGCAAGACCTATGATGATTGCTCCAATAAAGACATATTGTTTTCGTCTACCCCATTTTGATCTGGTGTTGTCCGAAATAAAACCCATGATGGGATCTGTAATCGAATCGAATATTCTAGGCAGGAAAAATAAAATTCCCCACATCCAGCCAGGGAAGCCTAGATCCTTGACCAAGACAACCATAAATATACCCAGGACCGCAGGAAACATTTGATTAGCAAACATGCCAAGGCCAAAGGCGACTTTCTGTCCGAATGGAATTAAATTACTGCTATTAGCTGATTCAACTCTTTCACTTTTCATAAACTTATCCTTGTTTATTATTTTTCTAGATAGATGTCATCAAAACTTACATCGCTGAATGGTACTCCGGTTTTATCCCAATATATATCATCTAAGGCAAATTCACACTGAGTTCCATTTTGCTCTAGGATCATAAATTCGTAATTCAGAATTTCTAGATTAACACTACCTTTGATGTCTGTAACCGGTATTGCGGCTTGACACCATTCTCCATTTCGGGTTAGATTATAGGTTGTTTGATTGGCTGGGAATTGAACATAATTTTCATTGCCTTGCGTGTCATTTATCCCGATTTTGAAGGTTACATTCGGTGGTATCTTGATCATGAATTTGATATATCCAAGCTCAAAATCAGATAGATCAACTGGTTGATAGGATTCAATCCCCCCACCGAACCATCCAAGTCCTGTCGTTGCCCAAGAAATAACATTATCTCCTTCATAAGGAGGAATCGTTCCATCGGTCAGCGTACCTTCCCAAACATAAATTTCAGCATTTTCTCCAACTTGTATTCCAGCGTCGACAGGAGTAAGATCAGTAAAGATTCCAAATGTTTCGATTTCTCCAGTCACGATAGTTGCAGTATCAGTTTTTACATTTCCTTGAGCATCTATATAGGTAACGGTGAGTGTATCTCCGTCTTGGATCTCGATTGTATCAGTTTCATCATCTGTGGGACCAAAATTCAGCGTTCCAGTTCCATTACCGCTTCCGTTAAGTGTTATATTTATGCTAATAGTGTCAGTTCCATTATCAACGGTGACGAATACAAGTGTATCTGCTGCTGCTTCATCTAGTACTGAAATGGTTGCATTTGTTGCATCTGTCTCATATGTATCAGCATCAAAGTGAACGTTGCTTAATGCAGTTCCGCCACCATCCCAATAAATGTCATCCAGCGCGAATTCACATTGAGCACCGTTTTGCTCAAGAATGATAAATTCATATTTCAGCATTTCAAGGTCAACACTTCCTTTTATATCTTCAACGGGGATTGTTGCTCTCCCCCAGTCTCCATCTCGTACAAGTCCATATGTTGTTTGATTAGCAGGAAATTCTACGTAGTTTTCAACACCTTGTAAATCATTGATGCCAATTTTGAAGCTCACATTTGCAGGAATCTTAATCATGAATTTTATGCTTCCACCTTCGAATGTAGACAGATCAACTGGTTGATTTGAGCTTATACCGCCACCAAACCAACCTGCTCCGGTTGTAGCCAAGGATATCACATTGTCACCCTCATAAGGAGGAATCGTTCCTGTGGTAAGTGTGTTTTCCCATACATAGATTTCTGCATCTACTCCTATTTCCAGTCCATCATCAACCGGAGTTTCGTCAGTGAAAATGCCAAATGTTTCGATTGGTTCTTCTACCTTCTGATAAGCTCTAATCCAATCGACATACATATGTTGAGGCCATTGAGTTGTTTCATCTGGCGGCCCACCAAGGGTTCCACCTACAGCAACATTTAATATAATGAAGAATTTTCGGAAATATTCATCCATAGATCCTTGCTCAATTATCTTAACAAAATACGTTATGTCATCAATTTTACCGATAATTCTCTGCTGATCCCATTCAACTTCGTAGATATGATAGTCATCAGATAAAGAAACATCAAATTGTTTTGTAGTCCCATACGATGCATAGGAAGAATCAATATCATCCCACCAGTGCAAAGTAAACATCGTTGTTTTATCATTATAATATAAAGGACTCATTTCCATAATATCTATTTCACCACAATAGGGCCAACCTACAACATCAAAATCATTTCCAAGCATCCAGAAAGCAGGCCACATGCCGGCGCCCTTAGGAGGCTTAATCCGCACCTGGATTTTTCCATATTTCATAGAAAATTTATCTTTTGTATTAACACGAGCTGAAGTGATGGAACCATCACGTTTTCCAGGCTCAGTAAACGTTGTCGAATCCCAAATTGCAGAAATCACCATATTACCATTTTCGACATTTATATTTTCTGTATCATCGGTATACAGTTGCCATTCATCATTTCCCCACCCTTCATCACCATAACCAAGATCGTAACTCCATTTACTTTCATCAAGTGTATTTGACCTCTGATCGAACTCATCAGACCAGACTAACTCATAGTCAGCTGGAGGTGTGGGATCAGGTATCGGATCAGGATCAACGATCCTATCGCATCCAATAAAAAGTACAATTAAACTTACGGCAATCAAGACAAAGCTTATATTTCTCATTGCTAAACTCCCTTTATTGAAGTATTTTTTTAATCTCAGACGATTAATGCTATATAGCAATTTCTTTTTATTTCGTATTCTTTTGTCAAATTTTTTAAAAAAAACTTAATTGTTTCCCTTCGTTTGTGTTTGAAAACAATCGATTGAAAATTGAGATAAATAGTAATAACGGGCTTTTCTTCAATTCAATTTATTTATTGTTTACTTGACGAAAAAAATA
Organism: Candidatus Cloacimonadota bacterium; assembly: GCA_014382685.1. Lineage (GTDB taxonomy): Bacteria > Cloacimonadota > Cloacimonadia > JGIOTU-2 > JGIOTU-2 > Celaenobacter. The sequence continues at coordinate 12,449 of JACNJG010000086.1, read as the reverse complement.
TAGCAATACATTTTTGTAACTACGTAATTTATAGCAATGATAATTAATTTAGTATTATTATAGTTGCTTAAATTTAGTTTGCTATATTATTATAATGAATCAAGGATAATATATTTTAGTATTAATAAATAAGAATATAAGGATCTAGATGAGCACTACTTCTCCAAAATATATTACTATTAAGAATAGAATCAAAGAAGATATTGAAAATGGGAAATATACTAGAAAACTTCCTGGTGAAAGAGTTCTGGCAAAGGAGCTTAACGCGTCATACATGACTGTTCGAAAGGCTGTTAGTGAGTTAGTTGAAGACGGTAATTTACATAAACTCACAACCAAAGGGACCTTTGTAAGTCATAGGAAAATGAGCCCAAAGGTAACACGAAATATTGGTTTCTTCTTGGATAAGGGCATTAAGCAAGGTGTTTCAAGTCCATATTATTCACTTGTTTTTAAGGCACTGGAAGAAACTGTGAGAAAAAATGGATATACTATATCTCTATTTACAGATTTTGATGACTTAAACCCATTAAAACATCAGAAAAAGATAGATGGTGTGATCATCTGTTGCTTTCCTCGAATTGAAGATAATGTTAAAGATGTAAAAAAGTATTTCCCAGTCGTACTACTTGATAATATAGCGGCTGATAAATCCATACCCTCTGTCACTATAGACAATTTCAACAGCTGCTATCATTCAACTGAATACCTTTTATCACTCGGGCATAAGCGTATAGGTTTTGTTACTGGACTAATGGATTCCGATGTTTGTAAAGATAGACTTCTTGGCTATAAGAAGGCAATTTCTACAAATGGTTCTCAAAGCGATAAATCATTAATCTATAAAGGAGATTATTCCTATGAATCTGGAGAAGTTGCAGTAGATTACTTCGTTTCTTTATCAAAACCTCCAACTGCTATAGTTTGTGCAAACGACTCAATGGCTATAGGGGCAATGAAATCTATCCAGGAAAAGGGTCTTCGAATTCCTGATGATATCAGCATTATTGGATTCGATGATATAGAAGTGGCATCAAAGGTGTTTCCCACTCTAACTACAAACGCTGCTCCAATAGAAACCATGGCAGAAAAAGCTGTCATGATGCTTATTGATTCAATAAACGGTAAGGAACTTGATTATGAGCATAAGATCCTCCCTGCTCAATTGATTGTTCGTGATTCCTGCACTCCCCTACAATAAAAAACATCTAGGTTTTTTTATCCATATATCACCCTGAATGTTCCTGTAAATTATACTTTTTTCCACGAAATCTATAATTTCTTGACAGAATTTTAATGACGACATGAAAATTGCTATATAGCATTCAATTAAAAAATAATGCGCTATCAACGGAGTGAAAAACTATGATTAAATTAAGAAGTGAAACGCAACTAAAAAGGTTGTTCGGTTTTTTTCTGACATTAGTTTTCTTAGGTGTTTATACTATCAGTTATGCTTCAACACCAGACAAAGTAACGACCTATCAAGATAATTTAGGATGGAAGTTACTGGTTAACGGTGAAGACTTTTTTGTCAAAGGAGTCGTATGGGGTTATACACCCAAAGGTGAAAACTACGCCTATAATCTATGGGCTAACACCGACGAACAGATCATGAAAATTCTTGATTATGAATGCACCTTGATGAAAAAGGCCGGAATTAACACCATTCGATCTTTTGGAATGATTCCACCTCAATGGATAACCTATATCTACGAAAAGTATGGAATCATGTCAATCGTGAACCATTTGATGGGTAGATATGGATATAATGTTGGAGGTGCCTGGATTGAAAGAACCAATTATGCTGATAAACTCACTCGAGAAACTTTAAAGCAGGATATACTGGAACTCATTGAGCAGTACAAAGATACCCCAGGCGTATTAATGTTTGCACTTGGGAATGAAAGTAACTATGGATTGGAGTGGTCGAGTTTTGAGATCGAAGACCTACCGGTTGGTGAACAACATAGAGAAAAAGCTAAATCATTGTACAGTTTGTTCAATGAGATTATCCATGCAGGTAAGAAAATTGATCCAAATCATCCGTTTGCAATTGTTAATGGTGATATACAATATCTTGATCTGATTGTTGAGTATTTTACCGATCTTGATATTCTTGGGGTAAATGCATATCGAGGTATCAGCTTTACAGATATGTGGGAAAGAGTTGATAGAGAGCTTGATCTTCCAGTAATGCTTACAGAGTTCGGCAGTGACGCTTTTAATGTACTTACCAATCAAGAAGATCAAATAGCACAAGCCGAGATAGTCAAAGGTAACTGGCAGGAAATATATAACAAAAGTTATGGAAAAGGAGAGGAAGGAAATGTTATTGGTGGATGTATCTTCGAATGGCGTGATGAATGGTGGAAATACCTTCAAGTAGAAAATCTGTATATACACGACAAACATGCATCGTGGAGCAATGGCGGTTATTCATTTGACTTTGTAGAAGGTCGCAATAACATGAACGAAGAATGGTACGGCATCTGCGCACTTGGTGATCCTAATGATGAGGGAGTGTATACTGCAAGACACAGAGCAGCATACGATGTACTCTCAGATATTTGGAGTATTGATCCATATCAAGTAGATAAAAACACTATGAACGATTACATCGATGACATCAATATGCGAGTAATTGGTCTTACTGGAGACATGAGATTGTTGCAGGAAGAAAAAAAGAAAAATGATGCAATTCGTTTAAGCGGTGGAAGTCTCGAAGGTGATCTGGTTTTTAATGGTAAATCTCGTGATATCGAAAAAAATGGAAAGAATGGTCTTGATTTCTCTGACGGTGAGATGTTGTTCCTTGATTTCGAATACCAACCTACCAATAAGATCTGGGGAAATTTTACTTTAAATGTCTTGGGCAATGTTGTTGATAAGAAACTCGAGCAGTATTATGGAAAACGAGGTGAATACTATACTTCTGTTATCACAGAATTAAATGATGATGGTCTTGAAGTTAACACCACGAAAGAAATAAAAGATAATGAACGCATCGAGATATATAGTTTTGATGCCAATTACAGTACCGATAGTTTTGACCTTTCAATGTTCTATCATGTTCCACGATTCCATTGGGGTTATGAAGGTGATTTCTACGGGCTTATGTATGAAGCAACAGATATGGAAGGAATGGATATCTGGAATGCGAAAGCACCCTATGGATTCGAATTCATTGGAAAAAAATTCATGCCCGGACTTACTATCGTGGCTGGTCCCGAAGTCTATTGGGGCGCAAATCCTAAAGCAATGATCAAATATGATTTTGGTAATAATAATTTCAAATATTCCTTTATACATGCTGAAGATTTCGTGAGAGCAAATGCTTCTGCAACGGCTACAGAAGCCACATCACGCGCAACGCGCCAGACCACGCTTTGTATGGAAACAAACATAATTCCCAAAACAAAACTTGAGATTGGGTATCTTTTTTCCGGTAGTGAAAGACTAGATGAAAAATTCTACTACGTGGATGATGATACAACAATTTATGAGGGTAAGATCAAATTTGAAGATACTCAAGGAATCAAAACCAAAATTACATATAATGCTTTTGGTGGTGCTTTAATAGATGCTTCTTTCACATATGCGGGTCTCGTTGCTAATGCTGGTAATCCTCTACGAGAATTTAATACAACAATGCCCTATTCATCACTTGGTAATAAAATTGTCTATGAATGCGGGGTATTGCTCCCTATCGGAAATTTCTGGCTTTTACCCAGATTCATGTATCGACAAAATCTCATTGATTCAAATCCAAGTATAGAACCATACACTAATGGTACTGACTTCTACCCAGGTCTTTCTCCACGCAACACCGATAGTGATCCATTTGCAGTCTTGGATAATAGAGAAGCAACCTCAGGTGAATTCTTCCTGACGTATGATCCTACTCCGGCAAGTTATTTCTATGCATGGGATAGTGATTACAGAGAAGATGCAGGTCTTGCATTCAGCATCGGTGGAAACTACACCAAGTATGAAACTGCGACAGATGCATATCTATTCTATTATCAGCAGGGAGAAACCAACGTACCTTTCTCGAGTGGACTTCCAGCAGGAAATTTATGGTTGGTAAAAGGAAGGTTCATTATGAATCCCAGTAAAACTCTCAAGATCATTGCTAACATCGAATCAGGTAGGCAACAGTCAACAGGAAATCCAGAAAGAATATCACCAAAATATCTATCATTTGATGGTAAGGTAATGATTAATAAAAAACATATTATCTCCGGTTATGCGAAAAAGAATGCCTGGGGTCCTTACGATTGGTATCGACAGTTCAATATAACCTTCCCCTATCAATTCATGATTGATTATTCAGTTTTGATCGACAATTTCCTGAGTGAAGAATTTTCGAGTAGATTAGGATTTAAGACAATATTCAGAACGCTTGATGAAAACTCTCCAGGGAATGAAAATTCCGATGAAATGAATGATTATGAATTTCAAACCGGTGTGTATTTCAAGATCGATTTTTAGGAAAACTTATGAAATATAAAATTTTACAGGAGAAAACAATGAGCATAAAATCAATAGCAGTCTTGTCGAGTGTAATCATACTAATAGTACTTTTGTCTGCCTGTGATAGAAAAAATGGTACTATTGTAGATATTATTGAATTGCCGACAGATTATGAGCTTACCTTATATGGTGCAGATGAAGGAATTTATCCCAACACTGATATTCTAAAAGATCCTAATAATCCCTATGCTGACGCTAATGTGTATATGGAAAATGTATGGGATCTCAATGACGAATGTCCATCTGCAAAATCAAAATTCTACTTATGGGCTACAATATTGGCAAAAAGTCCAACCGGAGAATATCAGTATTATACAGCACAATCTCTACATGAACTTTATACAGTTGGTGGCAGTGAAAATGCCAGAGAACAAGCAAAAAAAGCTTATCGAGCCACTTTGGATCACTTCTTTGATTCTGTTACCTGGTGGCAGGCCTGGTGGATTAATGATGAAACATATTATGCCGTTTTACTTAGAAATCTTGTGGGTGAAAGTATGTATGATCCGTCTGAATTGAATCTTCTTCCACTTTACAACGATCCTGCCCAGGCTTTAGCTGATTTGAGTGAATGGGGATATTATTATAATACTGACCTAGGTACTGTCTCCAAGATAAATTAATCCTTCTCAATAACAACTGAAATTCAATAATGAAACCCGGTTAATGTTCATTCGTTGACCGGGTTTATGTATTACAGAAAATTGTGAAAATTCAGAAAAAAAAAATATGCATAGATATATCATAACACTCTTTTTACTGATAATTCTGACTTTCTCAGTAAATCTTCTACTTGCCCAAATTGGTGATGTGATCTGGGAAGAAAATTTTGAAAATCTTGATAATTGGATCATCGAAACTGGCAATGGAGCCTGGGGCTGGGGAAACGGAGAGCTGGAATATTATCATGAGAACAATGTAGAAATTGCTGAGATTCCAAACGAGCCCGGCAATAATGCTCTTAAAATAACAGCAATACAAGAATCAGGTCCCGACATCGTGGATCAGTGGGGAAATCCATTGAATTACACATCTGGCAGATTAAACACAAAATCGAAAGTTTCCATAAAATATGGAGTTGTGGAAACCAGAGTTAGCGTTCCAGACCTTGACCTGGGTGGCTGGCCTGCTGTTTGGATGCTGGGAACTTCCAATTACGGTTGGCCCTCCTGCGGTGAGATAGATATGATGGAGATGGGTGCTAAACAAGCCTTCCGTGACCTGCACGATGAGCACAACGGTGGAAATGGTCAGAATAATTCCACGGTAAATCAATCCGTCGCTGCCAATGCAATATTTTTTTCCGAAGCTGCTATTACACCAGAGAATCCATCAGGTGCAGCCAGTCTTTCATGGGATCCTGATGATGACTTCTGTCGTCCTTACTACAACTATTCTGATCCTTTGGTCAATCGTTTTCTTACATACAGAACCTATTGGGATGAAGATAGTCTGCGTTTTACTGTCATTGATAATGACACTGAATATGATCTTTATACTGAACCATTTGCTATAGACAGTGTATCTACTGAATTTCAACAACCATTTTATTTAATAGCTAACTTGGCGATAGGTGGTGCTTTTACCGATGCTTATAATCTGGGAGACCCCGGTAGTGGCCTTCCTGTTTCCATGCCATTCCCTGCGGAAATGTATATCGATTACATTAGAGTGATGGAGTGGTACGGACAGGGTGAAGTTCATATCGGTCCACCTGAATTTGAAAGCGGTACATTTGGCATATTTACCGATGAAACACCTGTAAATAACAGTTTACAAGCAGGATCAACAGCCGAAATTTATGTCTGGGAAGGTACGCTTACTGATGGCAGTATTCCTCCTTACGAGGGTGAAAACGGTATCTCCTGGATTACAACAGGACTCGGTTGGTTCGGTGCAGGGATTATGTCAACTCAACCTGTGAACCTTTATAATTTCGGTGAAGGTTTCCTAAAATTCATGATCAAGATTCCTGCTCATGTAGCATTTCAAATTGGCATCATCGATGCCTGGGGTAATCAGTCATATGTTGAATTCCCAGCCAATCAGACTGCTTACGGGCTTGAGAGAAATGGTGAATGGGCACAAGCAACTATACCTGTAGAAGATATAAGAGGTGACTTGATAGATCTAAGAATGTTAAGTTACGAATTTGTGATACTGGAAGTTAACGGAACGCAATGTGAATTCGCTATAGACGATATTTATTGGGAAGGTGGAGTTGCAGATATAGATAATTATATAGTTGATTTGAAAGCTTTCAAATTAAAGCAAAATTTCCCAAATCCCTTCAATCCGGAGACCAATATTGAATATTCTCTGGAAGTCTCATCAGAAGTTCGTATTGAAATATTTAACCTTAAAGGCCAGAAGGTAAAGACACTGGTTTCACAAAAAATGAATGCAGGAGAGTATTCTGTGAGCTGGAATGGAGCTGATGAGTTGAACTCACCTGTTTCATCAGGAATGTATTTTTACAAAATGAAAACCGATTCTGGAGAAGAATATAAAAAGTGCATCTTAATTAAAACAGTCACAAAAACAAACTAGATAGTAATCCAAAGGTTATTTCCTGGATATCATTTTATTTTGCAGAAGTTTGATCTTTGAAAAATAGTTACACGATTACTCGTTTCCTGATTGTTTACATAGAATTAAAGAAAATTCTTAAAGTTGACTATCTCCGTGGTAAAGCCAAGGAGTATTTCGCCAACTTTATTTCAGCCATAATGCTGAAACATGAATTTTCATTATTCCACCCCTCTGTCAATCATTCGACTGACATCTCCCCTATCAGGAGAGAAAATAAGGAAATCCCGTGCCAAAGCCACGAGGTATTGATTGATTAAATACGGAATGTGCTGTATTTGTTATTAATAGAACACAAACCGCTGGATCATCCAGCGGTTTGTTCAAATTTGTGATTATATTATAAGCGGAATATCAATCTGAATAATACCCGCAACCGATGTACATGTCTTTGCCGGGAACCTTCATCACGTACGTCCTTTTGTGTGAGAGCTCTTCTTCTCCTGGTTTGGGCCACCAATATTCAGTCCAACCTGCACCATTTTCTAAAGCAATTTTTGCAAATTTAAAAAACAGATAATTACCATGCCCATCATTAAAAGTGCCCAGATCAGTATTTACTATTTGCGGCTTATAAGGATGAGCGGTCATGGTGATCCTATCTAAAGGACCTGCAAAGAGGTAAAGTTCCTCTTTGATAAAAGGATCATTTACATCCTGAATGGCTTTTAGTGTGGGTTTTTCTCCTTGGATCACAGCCATGATCACACCTTGTTCAACAAGAGCTTTTACTTCAGCAGCTTCATCAGCAATTAGATTTCCAGTGCCCAACAGTAAAATCACGATAATTAAAGTACTCAAGACTTTTACCTTAGGGGTCATACGAATCTCCTTATTTTTTGCTTTTTATTTCATACCTTGCAGACTCGAAGGTAATGAATTTTGTTGCTCATGATATTTTACATTATACTGAATAAATTTTTAAAAATTTAGAGTTAATAAATGTCAATAAATAAATTGAACAAAGTAATAAATAAAAAGTCATTTAATGATTCTTTATCATGTAACCAGATTAAAATATGTAGATTATCTTATTATTTTCGATCAACAATAAATTATACTAACCCCAAAGTTCCGTATACACCACACCAATAAACCCAACGACCCGGTCATGCCCATCCTTCTTATAATTCCATTCGAGAGAAATATGCATCTCCTCTCCATCCTTCTTCTTAAGCAAACCCTTCCATGAAGAAGGTTTGGATTGTTTATGAAGAATATCTGCAAAATAGCTGTTTATGCTAACCGAATCCCCTTTTTCAGAATTAAACAATTTCCCAATATTTTTATCAAGCAGCTCTTCTTTTGTATATCCAAATAAAGAAGCTACCTGATCGTTTACGAAAGTTATGGTTCCGGCTTTATCAAACTCCTGAATTGCAACAGGAAGATCGTTCAGAAGCCCTTTATGCCACTCTCTCTTTTCATTAAAATTATCTTCTTTTTCAATTCGCTTAGAAACATCAGTCATTGTATCCATAATTTGTATCGGATTACCCTCATCATCATGTATGATAGATGCTTGAAAGTATGCTGGAAAGATAGAACCGTCTTTTCTCATTAAGTTCAACTCCATATGGATAATATCACTATCCGACTCGATCAAATTTCGCAGTTTTCTTGCTGCCCTGTCTCTATCATCAGGCGCCACAAGCTCGATTCCCGATTTGCCAACTAACTCTTTTGGATCTTCATAACCGAACATCTCTGCTTTATATTTGTTGCAAAACACAATATTTCCTTCGAGATCAAGAATAGAAAATCCATTTTGAGCAGTTTCTACAAGAGTTCTGTAAAGTTCTTCTTTGAGCTTCAGTTCCTTTTCTTTTTTCTGTGATTCGGTAATATCAATTGAATTACCCACACTTCCAATCTGATTACCTTGTGCATCCTGCATCAACGCTGAGGAGAGATAACTGACAAATTCTTCCCCGCTCTTCCTTTTGTTTCTTACAATACCATAGAATGTTCCATTTTTCTGAATTAATTTGCCAATTCGAACACATTCGTCAGCATCTGCATAGAGCAACTTTACGTGCTCTCCGATAACTTCTTTCTTCTTATATCCAAAATTTTTCTCTGCAGCACTGTTGAACTCGATGATCTTTCGGTCATTATCCACTGAGATGAACATGGTGAGAGAACTTTCTATGAGATTGCGTATATACTCATGCATTTCCTGCAACTTTGCTTCATTCTGTTTTCTAAGCGTGATGTCTGCGATCGAGCCGAGAATTCTTATCACTTCTCCATCAGAATTAATAAGGCATACACCATTCACTTCAGCATACATGTAATCCTTGTCTTTTTTTTGCAATCTGCATTCAAGCTTAAACCGTTTGCTGGTTTTAATTGCCTTTCCGACAGCATTGAGCACATCGTCCTTATCATTAGGATGAATGAACAAAACTGCATCATTGAAGGATAGAAAACAAGTTATATCTTCTGATGAATATCCGAAAAGTTCTTCAACCGCACCAACTACTTCAATGGTTTGATTCGAATAATCCGCATCAAACACGACCTGACCTGTTTGTTCTACTGCGAGTCTGTAACGCTCTTCGCTTTCTTCAAGAGCATGTTGGACGCGCTGCCTGTCCGTAATATCTCTGCATATTATCCTGATTTCAGAGGGAATTCCCTTGTCGTCAAAAATGATCTGCGTGCGCTCTTGCACCTGTAGAATTGAACCGTCTTTTCTTACTTTTCGAAACTCGAGCTCACTGAATTCTTCCCTCTTCTTGAATATCTCTGAAAACAGCTTTTTCACTTCTTGAAGATCATCCTCATGAACAACCTTCCAAACTGATTTCCCAATAATTTCCTCTTTGGTATATCCAAGATAAACAGCCCCAAATTCATTCACATCTTTCACGGTGCCATCGGGAGACACGGAAAAATACATATCCGGTGCATTATTATATAGGTCTTGATATTTCTGTTCGCTTTTGGCAAGCTCAAGCTCTACCATTTGACGAGCTGACTTCTCTTTTTCCACTCTTCTCTCAAGTATCTTTTCGGAATGCAGTTCATTAATGATTTTGAGTAAATGGTCATAGTTCAGGGGCTTTGGCAAAAAGCGGTCGACACCAATACTTATTGCTTCGAGAAGGTTCTCTTTCTTATCAAACGCAGAAAGTACAATTATGATCGTAGATGGATCAATTGCCTTGATCTTTCGAGCCATCATCAATCCATCCATACTGGGCATGACGATATCTACAATAACCACATCAGGGTGGAATTTTTCAAAGAGCTGCAGACCCTCCTCACCATCCTGAGCTGTATAAACTTTCTTTACTCTTTTTTCCAGGATCATGCTCGCTGAGTTGAGAATGAGCACTTCATCCTCTGCGTATAAAATCGTAATATCTAATGTTTCCATAAAACAACCTATAGAAAATTTTGTTTGCTAATATTTTTATCTGTAAGATATTTATTTTTCATATTATTGGAATACCATAGCTCAAACTTAAATCCGAAGTTTAATATCATGCTAATTGATTGTTGTCAATATTCTTGAAAGAGAACTTAACAATATGTCTTGTAAATTTTCCATCTATTTCTTATACTTCGGTTTCCATTCAAGCTCTGGTTTCTCGTAATTTAGATTCCAGATATACTTTTCAATCTTATCGCGAAGAGAAGCGTCTATATCTTTTTTCACAGGATAGATATCTGCATTCAAGATATGTTTCAGGAGAACGATCGCAGTATTGATCGTATTTTTATAACCATTCGCAGAAACATTCTTTGCATTATCACCGGGTGTATGTATATGAAATGATGCTTTACCACCAAATCTGGCAATGCTCACAGAAGGTATTTCATACACGGAAAAAGGCATGTTGTCGCTGCTGTAAATATCTAATTTTGCATTATACAGGATGCCCACTTCTTTCATAAGACCCTCACAATAGCCGAGGAGTTCATTTGTACCGACAACTCTCATCCCATCCGAGCCAACAGGATCACCGGACACATCAAAATTGAGAACTAAGCCGACCCTGTCTTTGATCTCATCGAGGTGGGTTTTCACATAATTTTGACTACCAAGGAGCCCCAGTTCTTCACCTGAGAAAAATATCACTCGCAGATCACGAGCCGGCTGATGTTTGGAAAAGTACTCGATAGCTTTGATCAGAGATATGGTTCCGCCTGCATTATCAGAGGCACCGGGACTTCGGGATACTGTGTCATAATGACCAACAGCAAGAGTAAGATTATCATCTTTTTTATTTTTTCCCGGGATATCAACAATAATGTTGTGGGCTTTCTTTTTATGAACTTTTTGAGAAATTGAAAGCGAAATATGTGCGCTGGATTTTTTTGCAAGCTTCATTCCATCCTCATAGGAAACCGTGACCATCGGCACATATCCTTCTTTATGAAGCTTTTGCCTGTGGGATAAACTAACGGCTTTTCTTTCCGGTCCGCCGATCACAATGTATGCTTTGATACCGCTTTTTTTCAGGTCGGGTCCCAGTTTTCTTGTATAACCCATTGAGAGAACGATCTTATCTTTATAAGCATTTTTGTTGTATGCGATCACGTCTTTATTCTCAAGAAAGACCAATTCACCTTCAAGTACTGCACTTTCATTGAGCCCGAAAGGAACTGCTTCGAATGTTTTTGTATCAATCTTTATTGTTGCAGTGCCGGGTTCAAAAGTCGTGATATCAAATGATTCTATCTTGGGTTCAAAACCAAGTTTTTTACAATAGGACGATATTATCTCCCTTGCCCGTTTCTCCCCTTCACTGCCGGCAATACGTACAAAATCCAGCTCTTTTATTATTTTAAAATGATTTATCATGAGGTCTCCTTTGTTGATGCTTTACTTAATCTTGTATCTTCATGGATTTCAGTTCTATGTGCTAATTCTGTTTTGATAAGACAAAGGGCTCCATATTTCAGGAACCCTTATCTCGCATTTCAAAGCTGATTATTTTTTCTTTGCGGGAACATCTTTTTTATCTTCAGGTTCTTCTTTTTCCTCTTTTTTGATCACCTGAATATTGAAACTGGATGCAAGCGCTGCAAGTGCGCCGATCGCTGCCCATACAGGTGCCAGAACCAGACCAACCACACCGACAGTTACTGGTACCTCAAGATAGGTTTTGCCGCTGTCATTCTTGATGATTATTTTGCGAATATTGCCTTCATGAATGATCTCTTTCACCTTTGAAAGAAGTTCTTCGCCCTTTACTTTAAATTCATCCATTTTTTTCTTATCCATGTTTACTCCTTTATAAAGGATTAATTTACTTTTTCTTAATTTTTTCCCTTATTGTGTCAATAAAGTAGGAATATTTGTTAGATTT
>JACNJG010000059.1 GCA_014382685.1 Candidatus Cloacimonadota bacterium | reverse complement strand
ACTTGATTTTATGATCTACAGTGATTATGTACTTTCATCAGAAAGAAAGTTTGTCCTGTTCACGCCGGAAATGCTTGCAGATACACTCAATGTCTATGGGCTTTATGCCGATGATGTTACAAATGCCTCCGATCATGTCCCGCTCGTATCGGATTTCCGTGTGATCGAACCGGATATGACCTCACTCTATGACATACAGCATACCACAGATCCGGGTCCTGAAAATACCTATCCTTCTTTGTTGGCTGGACAATCTGTGTTTACTCCTGGAGTTGTCACAGCAGTTGGTTATGGTGGTCAGGATAATAATTTCTTTATTTCATCACCTGAAGGAGGTTTCTGGGAAGGCATCTATGTTTATTATGCCGATGAGAGCCCAGCCGTGGGAGATATGATAGAGCTTCACGGTGAAGTGTATGAATATTATGGAATGACAGAGATCAAAAATGCGTCAGGTTCAATTCTCAGCTCAGGGAATCCAATGCCTGAACCAATTGTTGTCAATACGGGCGATTTGATAAACTCGGCTGATGCAGAAGCGTATGAGGGGTGCCTGGTGAAAGTAGAGAATGTCATTGTGACACAAGATCCTAATGCAAACAATGAATGGTATGTCGATGATGGATCAGGCGCATGTCAGGTTGATGACGGAATGTTCTCCTATCCAGCAGTTGTGGGCGACCAGTTTAATTTTATTATTGGAATGATCGATTACAGCTGGAGCCAATATGGTATCAATCCAAGAGATATTGATGATCTGCAAACATATTCTGTCGATGATCCTGTACAGGATTTCACACAGTATGATAGTTATCCAAACCCTTTTTCAGATCAAACGGTATTGTGCTACACGACAAAGAAATTTTTGAATGATCCCCAACTTTCGATCTACAATACGCTGGGACAGAAGATCACGACAGTGCCGGGGAATGAAGATAAAGCAGGAAATATTCACACCTACAGTTTTACATGGAATGGGACCGACCATAGTGGGACACAAGTTCCTAACGGGATGTATTTTTTTAGTATTAACAATTCGAATTCGAGCGACTATGGGAGGTTGATTCTTCTAAAGTAAGCGGTACGCTACCCGTATAAATATAAACTAAAAAAAAATTAAACCTGTGGGGAGTTTTTTGCTCCAAAACGTAAAATGCTTTTATGCGTTAAGGAGAACCATGAAAAAATCAGTCTTTGTAATTTCTATTTTACTTTTATTAACAAATTCACTATCTGCACAGGATCTTTACGATATCGATACGATCACACAGATAGAGATTACCTTTGCAGAATCTAACTGGGATTATATCCTCGACAGTTATTATGCAGCAGGTGATGAGGAACGCCTTGTTGGATCAATTACAATCAATGGTATACAATTTGACAGCGTTGGAATTCGATATAAAGGAAATAGTTCCTATTCTCCAAACAATGTCAAAAATCCCTTTAACATCAAACTCGATCACATTATCGATGATCAAACCTATCAAAATTACGGAACACTTAAACTTGCAAACGGCTTCAAAGATCCCTCTTTTGTTCGGGAAACATTGAGTTATGAAATTGCTCGAAATTACATGCCGTCGAGTTATGCGAATTATTGCAATGTGTACATCAATGAAGAACTGATCGGATTATACACAAGCGTACAGGATGTGGACAAGTATTTCAAAGGCTGCCACTATCCGGCAGGAGAAGATATTCGTTTCAAAGGAGAATTAAGCGGAAGTGGTTCCATGTCCTCTCCAATTTGGGTATATTTAGGGGCTGACTCAAATGCATACCATAATTATTATGAATTGAAATCCGATTATGGCTGGTCGCATCTGATTGATTTTCTTGATATACTCAATAATGATCCGACAGAAATAGAGGAAGTCTTGAATGTGGATGTTCATCTCTGGATGCTTGCATTCGATATTTTAATGGTCAATCTGGATGCACCTGTAAATGTTGGGCATAATTACTATCTCTTCGGAGATAATTCTGGTCGATTCAATACGATTATCTGGGATTTGAACGAAAATTTAGGTGTTTTTGTAATGTTATCAGGGGGACAACCATTAAATCTCTTTCAGATGCAAACTTTAGATCCACTTCTTAATGTTAACGATCCAGATTATCCTATCATTGCTCAGGTGCTCTCCGATGAGAAATACCAAAAAATGTATATTGCTCACATGCGTACAATTGTAGAAGAATTTTTCGAAAACGGATATTATGAAAACAGAGCTAATGAATTGCAGAACATCATAGATTTAGATTATTTGGCTGACCCTAATACTTTCTATTCTTATATTGAATTTCAGCAGAATATCAACTTCACAGTAGGCGGAAGTGGTCCAGGCAGTCATCCGATCGTCGGAATAACCCAGCTAATGGACACAAGAGTTAACTGGTTATTAAATAATCCACTTTTTCAGGGGACAATTCCCGATATTTCATCTCCCAGCTATTCTCCCCAAACAATTGTACCAAATACATTGGTTTGGATCAACGTGGATGTGATAGGTGCTGATGAAGTTTATATTAATTATCGTTTGAATTTTTATGATAAATTTGAAGAGCTTGAAATGTTTGACGATGGCAATCATAATGATGGCGCCGCAGGAGATGGAAACTATGGAATCAGCGTAGAAGCCGGCTACGATAATATACAATATTATATGTACGCCCAAAATATTGATCAAGGTGCATTCCTGCCAGAGCGCTCAGCTACAGAGTTCTATGAAATTGATGTGACTACAAACACCGGCAATATTGTTCTTAATGAGATAAATTATAATTCGGCAGATGATTTTGATCCTGAGGATTGGGTAGAACTTTATAATGCAGATGTTGTAGATTTTGATATTTCCGGCTGGATTTTTAAAGATGAAAATGATGCACATATTTTTATCATCCCAGATAATACAATGCTTGAGCAAGGTGAGTTTTTAGTTCTTTGCAAGAATTCTGTACAATTCCTCAGTTTATTCCCCGGTGTTACGAACTGCGTTGGCGACTTTGATTTTGGATTGAGCGGTGGGGGAGAACTGATTCGGCTCTTCAATCCGGAAGGAATCCTGGTGGATTCAGTATGCTATGATGATGACGATCCCTGGCCTACCGAGCCGGATGGTAATGGTCCAACTCTTGAGCTTAATGACCCCGATCTTGATAATTCTATAGCAGAAAACTGGCATGCTTCAGAAGATCATGGTACCCCAGGTGAGCCCAATAGTGGATCCATTTCTGTCCAGGATGATCACACACAAGACCATATTTTATCATTACGTAATTATCCCAACCCATTCAAACTTTCTACAAATATTATGTTTTCATTACAGAAGATGAGTTTTGTCGAACTAAAAATATTTAACATTAAGGGACAGGTGATTAAAATTCTGGCAAAAGATACTTTTGGTCGAGGTGAACATACTATACTCTGGGACGGCACTAATGAAAATGGAGAGATACTACCCAATGGAATATATTTCTATATGATCGATAGGGATGGATATCAAGAATCGAGTAAGATGGTTCTCATGAAATAGTAACATATGCCCCCTTGGGTAGGATTATGTTAAAAAGGAAAAAATAGCAGGATAACTACATTAACAATGTCATATAATATAAAAAGGAGAAAATCATGAAAAAAACAAAACAAAAATTAACCATATTGATTTTGGGGATAGTCTTATTTACCGGAGCAATATTTCCGGTAACAGTTTTTGCACAG
>JACNJG010000218.1 GCA_014382685.1 Candidatus Cloacimonadota bacterium | reverse complement strand
ATTATGCCTTCAGTTTCTCGACTAATTGCTCTTTCGTATCCCAAAGTTTTTTTGAGAGCGAAACATGATAGAAATGCGGATTCACAAAACGTTTCACGCCCGGATCGAGACGGTCGATATCCTTCATTCGGGCTTTCCGTATTTCCTCTAATGTGGGCAGCTCGTACACAAGTTTGCCATCTTTCAGGATATCAATATGCAATTCTTCAAGTTCGGATATTTCGTTTCTCAGAAGCGTTCGTTTCTTTGTATGTTCAATAGGATGAAGCAGAGTGATCTGATCACGGTTTCGAATATCTTCATCGTGCATAGCGATAAGGTCTGCTGTAGCTTTTCCACGGACATCATAGATACGCCAGATCTTTTTGTGACCGGGATTCAGTATTTTTTCTTTTGCCCCGGAGATCTTCATTGCGGGAAATAACTCACCATTTTTCTCAATAGCAACAAGTTTATACACACCATCCAGCGCAGAATCTCCCTCAGAAGTGATCAGTCCGGTTCCCACTCCAAAAGCTAAGCGGTTTATAAGATTGTCAGGATCAACATCGTTTTGTGAAGCTTCCTCTTTGATCTGAGTTACGATCTGCCAGATGACGAGCTCATCGAGTGCGTTAGAAAGTACAATGACGGTATTTTCGAATCCTGCTTTGTTAAGCATTTTTGCAGACTGGATTGCAAGGTAGGCAAGATCACCGGAATCAAGGCGAATACCAACCGGCTCGTGCCCCTTTCTGCGAAGTTCTTCAAAAACTTTTATGGCATTTGGAAGTCCGCTCTCCAACGTATCGATCGTATCCACAAGCAAAAGACAATCATCCGGATAGACATCTGCGTATGCTCGGAATGCATCGAGTTCACTATGCCCGAGAGCCATAAATGCCTGAACCATGCAATGTGCGTGTGTTCCACTCGGTGGATTGCCCAGTGCGTATGATATGCCGGTATTTGAAGAGAAATCTGCGCCACCGATGAGTGCTGCCCGAGTTCCTGCTAGTGAGCCAAGTCCTTGAGCTCTTCTTAAACCGAATTCAAGAAGTGGTCTTCCTTTACCGGCTACATTAATTCGTGCTGCTTTTGTTGCGACCAGCGTCTGATAATTAAGGTAATTCAAAAGGGGGGATTCCAGGATTTGTGCTATTGCAAAAGGTCCTTGTACGGTCGTGAGAGGCACATTTGGATGCACCACCCGCCCTTCAGGAATTGCCCGAAGTGTTATGTTATCAAAATTGCCATATTCAAGAAGATATTGTAAAAAATCTTCTTCAAACAGCAATTTACCACTTTGTCTTGCCTTATGCTTTCTTAAATATTGAATATCCTTTTCCCGAAATCGTGCATCTTTCATCCAATCCAGCAGCCATTCCAATCCCGCATTGATGCAAAATCCGGCTTCGTGCTTTCCATAATCAGGGTTGGCTCTATAAAAATGATCGAACTGAACGGTTTTGTTATGTATTCCCTGTCTGTAAAACATCTGAGCCATAGTAAGCTGGTACATGTCCGTGAACAGGATACCTTCTGCGATGCGACGCTGTGCTCTATTCATCTAAAAATACTCCTAAAACAATATCTTCTTTCAAGATGTTAATAAGATTTATGAAATTTATCTGTCAAATTATTAATTGTAAACTCACTATTTCATAAGCAAGCATTTTTTTATTACAATAGTTTTCCCGTTTATTTTTAAATAAAAGAGATATATTCCCGAATTCACTGATTGATCGTTATCATTTTTACAGTTCCAGATGAAAGAGTAATTACCTGCATAAAGCTTTTCATGAATAATAGTTTTTACTTTTTGACCTAAAATATCATATATATCCAATTCTACATCACCGGAATCTGAAATATAAAATGTTATATTTATTTCAGAAGTAAAAGGATTTGGATACTCGGGATAAAGAGCTAACATCGGAAATAATTTTCTTATTTTACTACCTGCAATATCGACTGATAAATTCCGATATAACTTTATATTACCTTGCAAATCCTGGGTTATTACTGCTTTATCTTCATTTGAGAAAACCACAAACCAAGCATCCGGAGTTGGAAGAATAAAATTAATGGAATCACCGGAACTGTCATGATGGATTTCAAATGCTTTGAAATTTTTATCCCAAATGTATTTTTCATAATTTTCCTCATTACAAATAAAGAAATCGATATGACCCGGTGAATTTGATTTTGAGAACCGGTTATTATCATCTATATTTTCACCATATAAAATTTCATGCGGAACTTTATATTCAACAACAATACGGTATTCCTCAGTCTCGCCAGCCGGTAAAGTGTCTTGTAAGATATCCAATTTATTAAGAACTCCCGGTAAAGTCACATCCCAGTTATAATAGAAATCGACCAGACTATTCGTAATTACAGTATCCATTTCAGTTTGAGGAAAATCTCCGATATTGCTCGTTACTTGTGCAGTATAAGTGCGGCTGTCACCCAGTAAAAACTGTTTATGCCCGAAATAATCGGTCCACCCCATTGTTGCTCCCCAACTTACACAGGGATCACTATTAATCTTTATTCGTGCTCCATCAACCGGATTTCCATCTTTATCAGCAACATTGACATTTAAAGTGCAAACCTCTGAATATTTTTCTGTTGTGTCCCAGATATAACTATCACCCCGCCAGTTAAATGCAGATGCAACATTCCAGCCCCAGTTTTCATATGTTCCGGGACTATCAATATGGGGACCTACCGGCTCCCATGCGATCCAGCGTCTATCCCAAAATTCATTGATCTTATGATTATCACTATACATCACATTAACAATTGTAGGAATCAGCGATGTTCTTGCTGCGGCTGCAGTTAGGTAAGAATGTGCACTGCAGGTGCCGATTCGAAGCTGGTATATACGCATCGGTTGGTCATGATGGGGATGAGATTCAAATGTCATAACATCTTTTATCCATCGAGTAATAGCACCTATCGCTCCATTATCAGTTGTGTTCTGTTCATTTTTCCATAATACAATACAGGTATCAAGATAGGCATGTAATGGCAAAAGAGAAAAATCATTTTGATAAAAGAACAACTCTCTCCAGAATACACCTTTTGGCGGGTCTGTAGGATCGCCTGATTCCGGATCGATATAATCGGGAGTTTCCTTATTAAGTTTGGGATGAACAATATACCAGTAATATATTTCACGAGGAAGCTCGATCTCCTTGATTATTCCGTGTTCCAGAATTTTATATTTTGTTGTTGAATAATAATCTTCTCCCTGATAGTCAATAATATCAGCATATTGAAGATAATCATCAATTTTATACAAATATTCTACATTTTCTGTCAAAACCTGCGGATTCATCGATGAACATAATGTTTGAGGTGCGATATGGGCAACTTCAAAGCAAATCTCATCAATATAAGGATATTCCGCATTGATAATAATATCTGCATATATGGTTTGAAAATTTTCATCTAACTTCAGAAAATTATCTCTTAAATTCATTTTAAGCCAATTGGGGGCGATCTTTACTGCTGCTTCAGCTTTATCGTTAAGCTTGTCTGTTGGTAAAGCCAGTTCCAGATAATTGAAGCTGTCTGTTATTGCAATATAGCATTTCTCACCTGCCGGAAGGATTTTGGAGATAAAGACGGAATCAATCAGTTCCCATTCTGCATTAAGTTGTGAACAGGTCAAAGTTAAACACAAAGAAAGAAGGCATATTAGAATTTTTATTTTTCTCATATTATTCTCTTTTAGAAAGTTTTAAAATTAAATTCAT
>JACNJG010000070.1 GCA_014382685.1 Candidatus Cloacimonadota bacterium | reverse complement strand
TGAGGATGTGTATGCATATTTTCAACTTGATCCGGAATCGATTGCTGAGAAAATCATTACATTTTCACAATGACATTTATTGTTTTGTATAGATTTATTTTATGTGTGACTTAAAAAATCACATATAAATATTTATGGATTTCATGCTGAAATTTATCAAAAATTATGAAATAACTCGTAAAAATTTAAGAGAGAAATTCATTAAATTTTACGCATATAACTTTCGTATTTTATTTTATCGAATATTCATCAGATTCAAATATACACTGTTGATAAAATTTCATTTAATAAATTTATTCCATAACGGTCTTTTCATCTCAGCAGATATTGAAACATACGGCTATTGTAACCGATCTTGTGAATTCTGTTTTAATAATCCAAAATTTCCCCAAAGAGAAAAGGGAATAATGTCTGCATCTTTATGGAAGAAGATCATTAATGAATTGTCTGAAATACATTATTATGGTCGGATATCACCCCATTTTTTTGGTGAGCCCTTACTCGATAAAAAATTAAGCGAGTACGTTCGCTATGCAAGGGAAAAGTGTCCGAATAGTTATATACTGATTGTTTCAAATGGTGATCTGCTCGACAAAGATAAATTATTAGAGCTTATTGATTCCGGAGTGAATAAATTGTATATTACAAACTATGATGATCAGTTGCGACCAATAATTCAACACCTTGTGGAAACCTATCCAGCTTACATAGCAGTCCGGCAATATACGGATTTTTATAAAATTGATCGAGCAGGCATGATTTTTGAAAGAAAGAGTTCTATCCAAAAACCATGCTTATCATTATTTGGTCAGTTGGTTATAAATTGGAAAGGAGAGGTTGTTCTTTGTTGTATGGATTATTATGCGGAATATGTTTTTGGAAATGTAAAAGATGGTAAGATAATTGATATTTGGAGAGGTGAGAAAATCTCGAATTATAGGAAAAAACTGATTAAAGGTCTAAGAGATTCCATTGAAATTTGTGAATTTTGTGATTATAATGGAAATATTCCCTGGTAATATCGTATGTTAGGGTCAATAAAAAGAAGCATTCTATTTGTTGGGAAATTTTTTGCAGCACTTGTTGCATTAGTTGGACAAGTCCTCTCATCAAATGAAATTAGAAAGGTTCATATAAATTCAAATTGTAAGATTGCGATACTTATTAATTTTGGTATTGGTAATGTACTTATGGTTTCTCCAATATTACAAGCGATCAAAAGTAAATATCCAGAGTCACATATAACAGTTATCGGAGAAAAATCCTCATTGCAAATTATCAAATATAGTCCTTACTGTGATAAATTCTATTATTTAAAAACCAAGATTATAAGCAATATAATATTTTTTTCCAAGTTAGATTGTGATGTGTTTTTTTGTGCATTTCCGGGGAATTCTTTCAAAACAGCGGTGTATGGTTTATTATCTTCCGCACCGATCCGTATAGGATATTCTTATCCGACATTGCTTAGAAATTCCTCGCTATTTTTTACTCATCACATTCCCCCAATAAGGGCGCATATAGTTGAGAAAAATATTGAACTTCTTACATTCCTCAATATTAGAGTTAATAAGAATGATCGCAAACCAAAATACTATTTTAATCCCCATTATCATGGAGATGAATATCAGAGATTTATCGATAACAGAAATGAAGACAAAAAAAACATGATTGCTTTCCATGTAGGTGCTGCGAAAGGTGGAATTGGAAGAAGATGGTCTCTGGAGAAATTTGATGAACTCGCATCATTGCTTGAAGATCTCGGATCTGTGGTTCTGATATTTATAGGACCTGATGAACTAAACTTGAGATCTCAGGTAGAAAATTTTACATCGAATTGCATCATAATTGAAGGAATCAGTTTGGATGAAGTTGCGAGATTACTTCAAAAATGTGAAATCATCATTTCTAATGATTCGTCGTTAATGCATATTGCTGCAGCGGTTTCGATTCCTTCGATCGGACTTTATGGACCAACCGATCCTCTGCTCTCGTCTCCTTATGGGGCAGTACATGAAGCTGTCACTGCTCATTCTGATTGCAGTCCGTGCTATACTGCTGAAAAACCATTGAGTTGTAAAATTGATTATAAATGCATGCAAACCATTACTGTGCAAGATGTTTTGAAGGCAACTGAGAAATTTATTCATAGGAAGGTATTCGAAAAATGAAATTGCATGTGGGACTCCTGAAGCCGGACCATGGATTTGAAACAATATTTCAGCAATATGGAATTCCTTATACATTAATTAAAGACAATAATTTAGAGAATCTGAGTAGTTTACCTGTCATAATTGTAAATTCTGTTGAAGATAAATATTCCAAAGAAAAAATATTACAATATGTTGCATCGGGTGGTTCTATATTGACTACCACAAAAAGCTATAGAGATTTGTTTCAGTGCAATATTAAGAAGAAATACATTTCATATACTATTGCTAATGATTCTATTTATAAGGAAGTCGGGCTGGTAGATTTTTATCATACCGTTCTCATTCTCACGGACAAAGAACTCTCCTCCCTTAGTGATTCTCTTTACATTTCTCATAGATGTTACAAGGCAGGATGTATAATAAATATTCCTTTTGATGTACAGAACTTGATTGGTGATTTCCGTTCTTCAAGAAAAAAATTCTATTCTCAAAGGAAAGAGCTACCCTCCGAAATTGTATCCTGTATTTCTAAAGATAAAATCGGTCTCATTGTTTATCGTACCATTGAATACCTTTTCCATAAACAGAATTTACCCTTTGTCCATGCATGGTTTTATCCTGATGAATATGAAAATCTGTTTTCTTTTCGGGTTGATACGGATTTCTGTAATGCTGATGATGCATCTTCACTCTTATCTGTATGTGATAAAAATGCAATTAGCGGAACATGGTTTCTGGACACTGCATCCAAAGAAATGCTGGGAAGAGTCTATTCGCAGTTGAATGATCAGGAAGTTGCACTTCATTGTGATAGGCATTTGGTTTATGAAGATTATAAGCAGAATTATGAGAATATTGGACTTGGATTAAAAAAATTGCAAAGAGCTGGATTTGATGTTCACGGATTTGCCGCTCCTTTTGGAGAGTGGAATCCTACATTGGATAAAGCTCTCAATGATCTGAATTTCAATTATTCATCCGAATTTGCATATGCTTATGATGATTTCCCTCTTTTTCACGAAAAGTCTCACGTTCTTCAAATTCCGATCCATCCTATAAGTATTGGGCGTCTTCGCAGATCGCATTTTACAGACGATGAAATGTTGAGATATTATCAATATGTTATCCATGAAAAAATAAAGACCTCTCAACCTATAATTATATATCACCATCCACATCATCAAAGGTTTGATATTTTAAATAATATCTTCCGGTATGTGAATGAATATGATTTCTGGAAACCGACAATGTTTGAATATTATTCATGGTGGAAAGAGCGAAATAAGAGTACAATACAAATTCATTTTGATAAAGATACACTGAAAGTGAAATGCAATAATCCGAAAGTTGTGTTTCGTATAACTCATAGTAATAGAGATTTCTCATTCATAAAATCAAATCAATATATTAAATTATGTGACATTAAATGGAAAGAAAAAGATAATTTGTCTGTGCCTGCAGATATTCTCAGAACTCGGAAATGGCACTGGCGAGATGCATTATATAATATGGAGACGAAAAAAGCGAAGGCAGGAAAATGAAAATATTTTTAGCAAGCTACCAAACTTTGATGATCAATCGGGGAGGACCCACTTACAAAATTCTGT
>JACNJG010000060.1 GCA_014382685.1 Candidatus Cloacimonadota bacterium | reverse complement strand
TTTTAATATCTCAATATCGGCTCTTTGTCAAAATAATATCCAAGTATCTTTCCTGCGAGCGTTGCTGCAATGTCTGCTCCCGATCCGCCCTGCTCCACAAATACAAGCACGACAATCTCAGGATCGTTCATTGGAGCTACTGCAACGAACCAGGCATGGGTATCTCCATAATAATTTTCTGCAGAACCAGTCTTTCCGCCAACCATTACATCTTTTACCCGAGCCATACCGCCAGTTCTTCCTTTTGCATTGACCGCTTCATATAAAGACTGCTTTAAAATGTCGAGCGTGTTCTGAGAAATGGGTAGCCGTAATTGCGGATATTTAAAAGTTTCTGTGATTTCATACCTAATGGCATAATCTACAAAATGTGGTCTGTGTACAACTCCGTTGTTGGCAATGCCGGCATAAAAACATGCTAAAGATAAGGGTGTGAGAAGCACTTCACCCTGCCCGATACAAAGATTCAGCAGGTTGCCTCTGGTCCATCCCAACTTTCCATAATTTCTGTCATACCAATCCGTAGTGGGGAAGAAGCCCCTTCTGCTGCGAATTTGATCAACAGGAATGCTTTCCAGAAGATTGCAGCTCTCAACAAATTCCTTAAAATCATTCAAATCGATCATTTCGGCGATCTTGTAAAAATAGGTATCACAGGACTCTCTTATGGCATCGATAAGATTCATTTTTCCGTGACCTTTCTCTTTCCAGCAACCGAAAAATCTTCCCCCGTATTCTACTCCGCCTTTGCAATCTACCAGAATTTCGTATGGTTCAACCAGATCCTTTTCCAGTACATAGGCGGCTACGACGAGCTTGAAAACAGAAGCAGGTGGGTATGCTGCATTCATCGCTTTGTTCAGCAGAGGATTGTTTTCGTCCTCCACTATCTGATTCCAATAATCCTCATTCATTCCTGTGACAAAATAATTAGGATTATATTCCGGGGTGCTCACCATTGCCACAACTCCTCCTGTTTTGCAATTCATTACAATAGCCACAGCCGATGTGTCTTTGGGTAGCAACCGAGCAATTTTTTCTTGAAGATTTTTATCGACCGTAAGCACAAAGTCTTTGCCGGGTAGAGATTGTTTTCCCGTATTTTCCTTCATTAGTCCGAGCGGACGACCTGTTGCATCCACTTGAATAATATCGTATCCCTTTTCTCCCTTGAGCTCTGCTTCATAGCATTTTTCCAAACCCACTTTCCCAATATAATCCGTCTTAGAATAATCACTTCCCTTATGCTGCCGGTATTCTTCGGATGACATTTTTCCCACATATCCAATATAATGAGAGTTGAGGTCATAATACCTGATTGCTTCGGGCTTAATAATAACCGCCGGGTATGCTTCGCACTGCTCCTCAAGTATAATCGCAGTTTCCATATCAATTTTATCCCGCACAAGGATTGGTGCAAATTTGAAAAACCTGTGTTTGTATATTAGCTCGGTAATTTCCTCTACAGGTACTCCAAGATTTATCGAAACGAAAGCTGCTACGCTGTCGGCATCAGTAATTTCTTTTATATCAATATAAACCGAAAGGGAGGGTATATTCTCTGTAAGTGGTTGCATATTGCAGTCGTACAGGATGCCCCGGCGCGCAGGTTTTTTTATGATACGAAAGTAGTTCTTCTCGGCGATTTCTTTATACTCATTGCCCTTTATAACCTGTGTCTGAAATAAAAAATAGGTTAGAATAAGGAAAAGAACCAGTACAAGTATAAGTAGCTGGTCAGCTTTTTTCAGCTTTCTTTTCATTTTTGGGTAAAGCTTAGTTTAAGATGGTCTATCAAGTATAAAAGAAGTATTATTATGAGCGAATACACTGAGTTATATAGAGTAAGAACCATTATCTTTCCAAACGCCAGCGCATCACCTGCATTAAATACTAGGAATATTAATGATGAAAGTAAAAAATAAAATAGGTTTGTGGCAAGAAGCAGCGCAATTCCTACTCCCACCAACTGCCTACCGAGCAATTTCTTGAGCTTACCGAGTGAAAAAGCAATAATGAGGAAAAGCAGAGACGAAACGCCAAAGGATGATGGCTGATTTAGATCTATAATAATGCCAAGTAAGAAGGCAAGCACAAAGCCCGAAATATTCTCGCGAGTGATACTGTAATAAATAATCAGAGGTAAAAAAAGGTTGGGGATCGTTTCCCACAAACCAAGGGAAGCTGCAAAGAAATATTGAAAATAGACCGTGAATATGGTAACGAGAACGAGCGCAATCATTGCTTCTCCCATACAAGACACAGAGGTGTGAGTTCCATCTGCTGTCCCTGTGGATTATCTCGCATAATTTCTTCGAGAAGCTGAGCATCAATACCTGCAGATTTGCCAATAACCCACGAACCCCCTATGTCATTAATATCCATGATAGCAGCTTCGTTCCCTGTCATTTCATGGATCTTCTGACATATTTCATCTGTATGAATTGGTCCTTTTATAACCGTTGTGTTATAAGGGGGCACGGGAGAAGTATGAGCTGCATCGACCAGGGCTGCCTGCTTGCCGGCAAAGCGGTAAAACACACCATGAATCCCAAATAATTTCCCGATGGCTCCGGCTATAGCTGCTACGATTATTCTGATATGTCCACACTCGTCTATAGCACATTGCATGCTTGTTTTGGAGCGTAACCCTACACCGTAAGGCACTTTTCCCACACAGCGCCAGAGAAGTTTTGATAGAAGTCCGATCTTGATCTCGTCTTCCAGAACAGCTCTTCCCTGGGTGATCGCTACCGGGCTTTCGCTCATGATAATAATATCGTTCTTCTTTCGTTTCCCTTCAGTATATTCCAGAACGATATCTATAATATCATCTTCCGGGGTTAAAATTTTTGTTTTGATCGGCTGCCGCAAATAGACCTTCGTGCCGACCATTCTTTCTGTGATATTATTGCTCATATTTCTGTATTATTGCTACCGCCTCGATATTTGCCAGATTTACAAAGGGCTCTATCTCTGCTCTTGTAAAAAACCCTTCGCTACTCTGCTCTATCTCAACGATCTTTCCAAATGGAAGTTCCGGAGGGTAGATCGAGCTCAATTTTGACGAAACGATCACATCTCCTGTCTTCAGATCGCTTCCAACCTTAATCTTTTCAAAATATATTTTCCCATTTAATTCCGTCTCTACAATGCCATGTATCCTGCTTCTGCTGTCTATCGCACCAAGTCTGAAATATTTATTTCCAAACGTCTGTACTATCGCATAGTTCGTGTAAACCGCTATTACTTTTCCGACAAGTCCTTTTTCTGATATAACCGGCTGATTGGTCTGTATATTCTTATTCTTACCTGCGTCAACAATGAGTGTTTCATAATTAAGGAAGGATCCTGTTCCAATTACATCTACTACCAAAAATTCATAACTTGAAATATCAATATTTTCTACCAGTTCTTCAAATCTCTGCTGTTCTTGAAGCTCTTCTTTAAACATTCTCAGTTCGTTCTGTGCAAGAAAGAGTTCTCTCTGCAAATAATTATTCCTTTGATACACATTTGAGAGATTTTTTATATATGTGATACTTGATGAAAATGGTAACAGAAGCGTGTTGCCGACAAGCTGTGCTTTTTTTATTCTCTCTGCATTGTTTCCAATTATTAGAAAAATTGAGAGAACAAAAAGTATGCCGAAAACAATGTTTCTTCTTGTGAACATAAAGACCCTTATAAAATTTCGTCTTCTCTATTATACCTTTGGCAAAAGGACTTTTTCATATTCTTCGAGATTGTCCAAAATCTTGCCGCACCCCATGACTACGCTGATCAGGGGCTCGTCCACAAGCGTCACCGGAAGATTGATGGTCTCCTGTATCTTCTTATCAAATCCTTTCAGTTGAGCTGCACCGCCTGTGAGTACCACTCCTCTATCGGCTATATCTGCAGAAAGTTCCGGCGCTGTTTCTTCAAAAAGGCGTTTCACCGCATCTACGATCTTGTTCACCGTGTCGGATAATCCATCTCTGATCTCTTCGGAGGAAATTTTCATCGAAACCGGATATCCTGTGATAAGATCTCGTCCGCGAACTTCCATGGTCAGCTCATCTTCGAGTGGAGAGGCGGAACCGATCTTCATTTTTATTCGTTCTGCGGTTGACTCTCCGATATAGAGATTGTGTTTCCTCCTGATATAAGCAACTATTGCTTCATCCATCTCATCGCCACCGATTCGAATTGATTTGTGGTCAACAATATGAGAAAGAGAAATAATCGCAATCTCTGTGGTCCCTCCGCCGATATCTATGATCATATTACCGTAAGGTTCGTGTATCGGCAGTCCGACACCTATGGCTGAAGCAAGTGGTTCAGAAACAAGAAACACCGTCCTCGCCCCAGCATGTTCTGCTGATTCTTTTACCGCTCGCTTCTCTACCTCTGTTATGCCCGAAGGCACCGCAACGATCACCCTTGGTCTGATCAAAAACTTTTTCTGTTGTGACTGAAGAATGAGGTGTCGCAGCATCGTTTCTGTTATCTCAAAATTGGCTATCACTCCGTCTTTCATGGGTTTGATCGCCCTGATCTCTTCTGGTGTCTTTCCCAGCATCTCTTTTGCTTTGTTCCCAATTGCAATGACCTTTTTGGTTTCCGTTTCTATAGCAACTACCGATGGTTCGTTAACTACAACCCCCCGCCCCTTCAGATATACAAGCGTATTTGCTGTACCCAGATCAATCGCAACATCGTTCGTTAACCAGTTTAAAATAAAATCCCAAAACATTGATTCTCCTTAAAAAACTTCATGTCGTTTACTTATTAATTCATAATCTATTATGGTAAATTCTTTATCCAGAATTGAAAAGATAATATTAATATCCGCATTCTCCTCATTTTCTGGAACATTTACAAATCCCCGTTCCCGCAGCTCGGTGACATCTGCGTTTATCATCAAATAAGCAAGTGGCGGATTTCCTTCACCAAACGGTGCAAATATTCTATGTATCTCTCTCAGTTTACTAACTTCGAGCTGGTCTTCACCAAGCACATAATCTATGTATATCTTCTTTGATTCCCTTTGAAGATTGTGTATCTTTTTATACTGTTCTTCTGCCAGAATTTGCAGTTTATCATGAATTTTCGAATAGTCTTTTGCATGGCAGGCGAATCCCGCTGCTTCCTTATGTCCCCCGTATTGTATGAGATAGGGCTCGATCTTCTTCAAGCAGTCCAGCCAGTTAAAGCCGGATGGGGCGCGAGCTTCTGCTGTGAGAACATCATCTTCCCATTTTGTGAGCACCAAGCTCGGTATTCGATAGGTATCGGTAATGTATGATGTTGCAACTCCAAGATAGTTGACTGATATGACACCTTTGGGGTCGCAGTACATGAAAAAATGGGGCTCTTCATTTTTATATTCAGAGTCAATAAAATCCTTAACTTTATTGACTTGTTCTTCGTTATCATGAACTCGCTTTTCTAGAATTGAATAGATTTCTCTGATCTCAGATTCATTTTGTGAGAGAAGGATTTCGACTCCGAGATGCTTTCCGTCCCCTTCCCTTCCTAATGTAAGCAAAAGAATAAGCTGACGTACCGCTTTCTCTCTTGAAAGTCCGTGGGTTCTCTCTGCATAAAAATGAAAAAACGGATTTTCAGACTGCTCAAAATTATAATATAGATGCTTTGCATAGATCCTGTTATCGTCAACAAGCGGCATTCTGTCTGCAATAGTGCCAAGACCCGCAAGCAACGGGTACACCGGCTTGGCGGGAATACCTGTCATCCGAGATAACACCTTCACAACATTCAGCACAACTCCTGCTCCTGCAAGATACTTAAAGGGAAATCTGTCGCTTCTTTTGTTGGGATCGACTATTGCGGATGCCTGTGGATATTCTCTCATAATTTTGTGATGATCAAGAATTATCGTTTTAATACCTTTCTTTCTGAGAAGCGCTATTGATTCTACTTCTGAAATGCCTATATCAACAGTAATAACTCTCTTGGTGCCGTCTTTCAGAACCTTCTGAATAAAGTTCTCTCTCAGCCCGAATTTATCAAATTCTCTGTTGGGTATGTAATAGGAAATATTCTTCGCCCCGAGTTTTGATAAAAAAGTGTATAGTATAACTGTGCTTGTGATCCCATCAACATCATCGTGCCCGAAAATGGTGATCTTGTCACCTTCCTGAATATTCGCTAATATTTTCCTTGCTGCTCTTTGTGATCCACTTAAAAGATTGGGATCGTTGCACTTGTCAAGGGTAGGATTTAAAAATTTATCTACATTCATTATCTCTCTGCTCCTGATAACAGACGAGACAATATCTTCAGTTTGGTGATTACGAAGAAACCAATTATCTTTCAATTTTCCTTAGTTCCAATATTCTTTATATTTCGGGTCTAATTTTGGAATTTCCTTGTCTTTCTTATAATGTTTTGGGTTTCTCCACCAATCTGTTGATGCGAACCCAAAGGAGATACGGAAGAACTCATCTTGATATATATTTTTATCAATTGATCCGCGTGCGCCGTAGGCAAGAGACACGCTTAATCTGCCCTGGTTGAGAAGCATTATGGGTATATCAAATCCTGCCGTAATCGCTTTTTCATCAATATAATTACCGTTATATTTGCAGGATAATTGTCTATAATATCCGCCTATCCGCACAGGTGTCTTCCAGAAGAAATCCTTTTTTGGTGTATAAGAAAATCCAAGAGAAACCATACAGGTATTTCTGTCGTTCATAGTTTCAACATTTGTATCTTTCCAGAAGGTATAACGTAGATCCGTCTCCGCATAGAGATAATCTGTCACTTCCATACCGATACCGAGTCCTGTCTGCATTGGAATATCATATTTTGATGTTGTGCTGCTTGTATAATCATAATTTGAATTGCTATAATATTCAACCTTATACGTATCCTCAGAATGTAATTTTGCTGCTGTTTGGATGAAACCACCTAAGGAAAATGCTTTATAAGGAAAAGTAAATCCTGCTGAGAAGTTCACTCCATCCATAAGATGTTCTTTTATCTCCCTCGTATCGATCAGGTCCGCATCAGAATAATCTACATACAGATCCTCGATACGGCTGCCAAAGATATAGTTCACATTCACACCCAGTCCAAAAACACCGATCCTTTTCGCAAGATAGAAACCAAGCTGATTAAGAGAGCCAAATTTCTGGTCTGTTACAAGATAATCTCCAACCAGACTTAGTGAGTCTTTTGCTGTGTCAAGTCCAAAATAGTACTTTTCAAGATAGGATATTCCCAGAACAGTTCCTTTGGCAACGGGAACATACATCGCTGCATAAGGTATGCTGGATACTTTGTTAGTATAAGAATTATTTGAATCTTTAAAATATGTGTATCCTAAATCTATCTGTGTTGAAAAGTTTGCTTTGTTAACTGTAGTAAGAAGAGCTGGATTTATTATCGAGAAATTCTTTCTGAATATCGAACTTATACCGTTAAATCCCATTCCAGAACCAAAACTATCCACTCCGAAATGCTCTTCAACAAATCCGTTCGGAGAAAACATCGATGCTCCGAATAATGGAGTTGACAGGCAACAAAACAGGAAACTTATTATTATTTTTCTATAAAACATGGTACCTCATTTATTCTAAAACTGGTATTGTATAAATAATTCGAAGAGCGGGTGTGCTGTTCTCCAAAAATTCTAAAAAAGAATAATCCTTATTCTCTTGGGTTGAGACTAATGCTATGTACGGATTTGAAAGGTCACCTCTGATTATTCCTTCCAGTACCGTTGTAATCGTAATTGAAGAAAGGGAATCACTTTTTCTGAAATACGAAGTTGGTGTTGTTGAAATATACGTACATTCATCAGCTTGGGTATCAGAAACATAATATGGAATTATTGAAATGTAGTCATTATCAACATAAGAGTTTTCGACAATTAAGGAATCTATCTGCACTTCTGCTAAATTTATGCTGTATTTCTTTAACTGATCAAGTGAAATCCCAAGCTGAGTACAAATAGAATCCACATGCACTTTCAGGACAAGCCGGGACGGTGGCAGATTTGCGATGATCATCTTGCCCGGATCATAATTTTTCTGCATGTTTTCATCGAACCCTATGAAAGTATCCCTTGTCGTTCCGAGCAACAGAGTATCTTTTTTGCCTGTTTCGTCACCAATTGCAACAATTTTCAGTTTAGGTCCTTTATCATTGGAATTGAATGTATAGAACTCAACAAAATTTTCTAACGCAAGCGGTGCATCGAGAAGCATGCCATAGTTAAGGGTATCATTAATAATCCAATCCTCAACTATTGCCTGGTCAAAAGGAATGTAAAAAGAGTCAGCATCGGCTACAAATTCAACTGGGTCAGGAAAATCTTCATAGTCATCTGTGCCAATGCTATCCCATTTTGTTGAACCCACCGACCAATCAACAAGAAGCTTGTACGCATGGATATCAATAGTGGGTTGGAACTGTGATTTCCTTTCAAAGAGAATTTCACAACTTTCAAAAGAGGTGGAGTACAGCCAAGCCGTATCCGGCAATGTACCGAACCTCATCAACGATCTGGTTTTCACTCCATTGAAGTTTCCGACCAGCATCACGGAATTTGAAGAATAGATTCCAATCGTATCCGTGAATGATCTTTCAAGAGTTAGCGCATTTGAAATAGTATCTGATACTATCACAACATCCTGATCGTATCCCATGTAATTGTTTTTTTGTGTACATGAAACAATAAAGATCAAAAGTACGAGAATCATAATGGAAATAAACTTATTCATATTTAAACCTTTTCTTATCTATAATAATATAAACACAATAGTAGTATTTATAGGCATAGTGGATTTGTGGAAAACACAGATGGATGGCTGAGAACATTATATTTTGCAGTATAATATCCTGTGGAAGAAATTGTTGATAAACCGGACTTATTCACACGGAAGAGTGATAAGCCCAAAAATATTAACTCATGTACTGGTTTATGCACATCATTGCACACAGTTTGTGGATAATTTAGCGAATAAAAGTTCTTCATTTTTATTGGACTATATTTTCTGTGATTTCATTAATTTTACTTTTAAGATTATTATCTTTGTCGATTTTTTGAGAGATGATCTTTTTTGCATGAATAATAGTCGTGTGGTCCTTTTTATTATAATGATTGGCAATCTCAAGCAGTGAGATATGTGGTATTAGTTTTGCAGACAGGTACATTGCGATCTGGCGAGGAAAAGCGATCTCCTTTTTTCGAGTGGGTTCTTTTATCTGATTTTTTCCTATTTCAAAATATTTTGCCACTTCCTCCTGAACAAGATCAAGTGTGACAGGACGCTTACGGTTTGCCATCATATCTTCGAGTATTTGCTTTACATAAGCAAGTTCAATCTGGTGAGGCTTGACTTTTTTATATGATGAGAAGGCGAGAATTTTTATAAGAGAACCCTCAAGCTGTCGAATATTATCATCAAAATTTTCTGCAATGAATTCAAGAACTTCGGGTTTCAAAGTGATATCTTCTTCGACACATTTCTGCCTTAGGATCGCAACGCGGGTTTCATAATTTGGCCGCTTTATATCAGCAAGAAGTCCCCATTCAAACCGAGAAATAAGCCGGTCCTGCAATTTTTTGATCTCTTTTGGTGGGCGATCGCTTGTAAGAATGATCTGTTTTTTGGCATTATAAAGTGTATTGAATGTATGGAAGAATTCTTCCTGACTTCCTTCTTTTCCGGCAAGGAACTGGATGTCATCAATCATAAGGATGTCGTAGGTTCGGAACTTCTTTCTGAAATTTATTGTAGTATTTGTTTGGATTGCAGAGATCATCTCGTTTGTGAAGTCTTCGGTTGAAGTATAAAGAACCCGCTTGTTAATTTTGTTATTTACTATCGAATTGCCAACTGCCTGCATGAGGTGAGTCTTGCCGAGTCCGACACCGCCATAAATAAACAGTGGGTTGTAAATTTTACCGGATTTGTCGGCGACTGCCTGTGCGGCAGAAAAAGCAAAATGATTATTATTACCGACCACGAACCTCTCAAATGTATATCTTGGATTGAGTCCGTTATCCTTAGAGGAACCGACAACAGACGATTTCGAAAACGAGTAATTGCTTGGAGCTTCTGAAGCAGAACCGATGAAATCAACAGAAATTTTTTCTGCGGTGAGATTATATGCGATTTCCTCGATGAAAGATTTATAATGTTGGTCAAGCCAGTCTGCAAAGAATTTGGTGGGAGCTTTTACTGTGAGTGTATTGCCAACGAGACTGAATTCATTTGTTTTATCAAACCATGTAGAATAGGTTTGAGGATCTACCTGAACTTTTATCTCATCGAGAATCTGTTTCCATAGTCCTAAAGATCCAGCCATAGACAGTTATCAACCTTTTATGTTACTAAATATAAGGGAGATACGAAATCCACTGCAATGTTATCCACAAAATTATCAACAATTTACAAACAGTTGTAATTAGCTATTATTCAGGAGGATACAAAACTAAACACCATCTGAACAATTTGGTTATCCACATTTTTGTGAATCTCACACTCTAAAAATTTTTTCTAAAAAGGGAGTTTTATATAACTCCTGTCAATAAAAATTTCCACAACAGCAAATTTTATTTCTACCCGTTCAGAAATTCCTTAAATTTACACATAAATTAAGGGAGAGTAATTTCCTTTTATTCCATCATTTATACATACTTGTATAGAGCGTAAAACTTGACATTCATAATAATGAAAAAGCAAATTAACGAAAGAAAAATATTAATAATTATAAATGAAATGAGTAATAAAAAAAGCTGGCATATACTAATTACGAGCAATTCTTCGACAGGAGTGAAGGGCTTTCATATATCTAAACCATTGATTCTTTTCCTCGCAATTTTCGTTTCAGTTTTTGTTATCGCCACAGGAGTGATCACATATTTTTTTGTCAACAGCGAGATTGACAGGCACCAATTACGAGAGCTTCAAGATCATAATATTAGACTCAAAACCGAGATGACGAGAATAAATTCCCTGCTCGACACAATGAAATTCGAGCTAGAGAACGTTCAAGAAAGAGATAAAGAAGTAAGAGAGCTTGAGGGATTGCGTTCCATCGATGATGATATTCGACAGATGGGTGTTGGTGGTATTCAATATTTTGACTCGACATTTTTCTCTGTGGACAAGGAACTCTTTGATACACATAATAGTGTTCTGAACAAAATAGATGCTTTCACGCGGCAGATAGATTTTGAAAAATCCAGCTTTTCTGAAATCTCAAAATACCTTACGGTAAAGAATACGATCTATAGCCACACCCCTTCGATAAAACCGACCTATGGGCGAATTTCACAAGGATACGGATACAGGGTTCATCCAATCTATGGCGTAAAGCATTTCCATCACGGGGTTGATATTGCGAACAAGGATGGCTCTGTAATCTATGCAACAGCAGATGGCAAGGTTGCCGACAAGGGCTATCATAAAGATTACGGATACTATTTGCTGATAGATCATGGATATGGCTATAAAACCTTCTATGGCCATTTTAGGAAGAGGTTTGTAATCACGGGACAGGAAGTGACAAAATATCAAATAATCGGAGAAATGGGCTCGACAGGAACCTCAACAGGTTCTCACCTTCATTATGAAGTGCGTTTTTACGGCAAGAGCACCAATCCGATAAACTATTTCAATAAAAAGAAATCTACGATTTACGTAGATAAAAGATATCTTTCGTAACGATTTTATCGCACCTTGAAAAAAGCATTTATTTTTTGTAATAATAATTATATTGATTTTGCAATGGATTTTCCTTTGGATGGTATGATAATAGCAGCGGACGGAGGAGCAGATTTCCTTCTCAACCAAGATATTATACCCCAAGTTCTCATTGGAGATTTTGATTCGATTTCAGATAATTCTTTGGACGAACTAAAGAAAAAATCAAAGGTTTTGCAGTTTCCCAAAGAAAAGGATAAAACGGATAGCGAGCTCGCTCTTGATTATTGTGTTGATGGGCATTATGATTCAATAACAATGGTCAATGCGGTTAACGGACGGCTTGAACATTCGCTGGCGAATATTTTTTTGATAGAAAATTTTGTGCGAAAAGGGCTCTCGCTTCATTTTATTAATAAAGAAAATGAAATCTTTGTTCTAAATGGTCCAGACAGGATCGAGATTGCTTGCCGAAAGGGCTCAGAAGTTTCTTTGATCCCCCTCACCGAGCAGGTGAAAATAGAGTTAATCAATGGTTTTAAATATCCCATGCAGAACGAGATCTTGTTCAGGACGCATACGCGAGGCATTAGTAATGTAGCAAAAAACGAGATGCTTTCAGTAAAGATCTCGTCAGGAATTTTATTAATTGTGCGAGGAAGATAAATGGCAGAAATAAAGTTTGAAAAAGCATTAGAGAGACTTCAGGAAATCGTGGAAAAACTCGAAGAAGGAAATATTGATATCGAAAAGTCTTTGGAATTTTACGAAGAGGGAATCGGCCTAATAAAACAATGTTCCTCAAAATTGAAAAAGATAGAGAATAAGATCGCTCTTCTTAACGAGACAGACGATGACGAGAACACACAAAACGATTAAGGCGTTGATGTAAAGGAGTAATCCAATGACCAAAATGATGCGACTGAAAAAGGACGTTAAAGAAAAACGGGAATTGGTCAATATTGTTGTAGATCGCTTTTTACCTAGAAAGGATGAATATCCTAAAATAATTCATAAAGCCATGCGCTACACGCTTTTTGCTGGAGGAAAGCGCATCAGACCCTATTTGACTATTACGACATACCAGCTCTTCGGGCACATGGACAAGAAGATACTGCCTGTCGCTGCCGCAATAGAACTCATTCATACCTATTCGCTTATTCATGACGATCTTCCAGATATCGATGATGATGATCTGCGAAGAGGAAAATCCGCAAACCACGTGGAATTCGGAGAAGATATTGCACTTCTTGCAGGCGATGCTCTGATAGTAGAAGCTTTTCGGCTGATGTTACAACTCGACGTAAAACCGAAGTTAAAAGCTCAAATGATCTCTGAATTTGCAGAGATAACAGGCAGCAAGGGTTTGATAGCCGGCCAGGTTGTCGATATTCTGAGTGAAGGAAAAAAGGTTAGCCCCGAAACCCTCGACTATATACATATGAATAAAACCGCCAAGCTGATCTGCATGGCAATCCGGTTTGGCGCTATAATGAGTGAAGCAGGTGAAGATGATTTGGAACGCGTTACTGAATTCGGAGAAACACTTGGGCTGCTTTTTCAGATCGTGGATGATATTCTGGATGTAGAGGGAATCACCAAAATGATGGGTAAGAAATCCGGCAAGGATGTAAAGGTCGGAAAGGCGACATATCCGCAAGTTTACGGACTGGATAAAGCAAAGGAAAAACGCGACGAGCTCATGCTGAAGGCGCAGAATATTATTTCCTATTACGGACCAAAAGCGGAGTTCCTGAAAAAGATATGTATCTATATTGCAACTCGTGAATTTTAATGATCAGCATAAAATTCAAAAAGCTCACACAAACAGCACAAACACCACAAAAAATGACCGAACATTCCTCTGGTTTTGACCTCTATGCAGACGTTGATGAACTTATTATACAACCCAAAGATGTGGCGCTTATCTCAACGGGTATCTCTCTGGAAATTCCTCCGGGCTATGAAGCGCAAGTTCGCCCACGAAGCGGATTGGCTATCAAACACAAGATAGGAATTCTGAATTCTCCCGGCACAATAGATGCAGATTATCGCGGAGAAGTGAAGGTGATCCTGTTCAATTTTGGAAACGAGCCATTTGTTGTAGTGCGGGACATGCGGATCGCACAGATGGTGTTTGCCAGAGCAGAACATGCGGAATTAACCGAAAGCACTTCTTTAGAAGAGACAGAACGAAACGATGGCGGATTTGGGCACACAGGATAATCAAACATGCCGGAAACCACGCTGGATGACCTGCAATACAAAGACCTTCACCTGCGACAGAATAAACGGGGTTACCGAAGCACAGAAGATTCACTGATTCTCTTATACGCTATTATAAAAGGGTTGGGGTTTAACTACAGCGGAAATGCCTTTGAGTTCGGAACCGGCTCAGGTATAATTTCATTACTACTTGCCGCAAAACTGAAAAATATTACAATAACAGCAATTGAGATACAAGAATCCCTCTTCGGGCTGGCAAAAGAAAATATTCTTCGTGCAGGACTGGAAGAAAGGATTATTCTCATAAAAGCAGACGGCAGAAAGATCAAAGAATATTTCAATCCACAAAAATATGACTGTGCCTTTGCAAACCCGCCCTTTTTCACAAAGAATTCAGGAAAACCCAGTTCATCAAAGGAGAAGCTTCAAGCTCGCCACGAACTGCTTTGCACCATGGACGATGTGCTGAATTCCTTTGAATATGTGCTGAAAACCAAAGGAGTAGGATTTCTTATTTATCCCATGGAACGGCTCGATGAATTTCTGGAAAAGATGAGATTACTTAAACATATGAAGCTCTTTCGCATTCAGTTTTTCAAAGACATAAAACATCCCACGGGAACATGGAAATCTTCACAAAACGAATCCGATTTATCTAAATGTGCGCAAAAGAGCAAATTGTTTGTAGCGGAGATTAAGAAGTGACCATGAAAGGATTTTTTCCACTTTTTAGGAAACTCTATTCTGATCTTATCGGACACCTCATCATAATTTGGTTCCTGATCCTACTCACTGCACTTGTGCTCCTTGCTATGTTCTATGCGGAAGAGTATTTAGAAAAAGCGTTGCACGAGGAAGTGGTGAAGTCATCGGTAATTGTGTATATCGATCCTCAAGCACAGACAGAAGATGTGATGATGAATATTCTTTCATATCCAGTCATTGAGAATCACAGACTTATCACAAGCATGGAAACCATCAAGGAATTGCAAAGAACCTATGGTTTGAGCACCCTTCCACAATGGGTTGATCCTGAGAAAATTCCAGATTTTGTGCATGCAAATCTTAGCCCGCTGGAGTTTTCAATAAATAAATTCAACGCAACGGTTGATTCGCTCACAGCAGACGAAAGGATTCAGCAGATTGACTATAACTCCCTGGAAGTAAGGCGCCTTGGCACGATCACTTCGCTTTTCACGAAATTCAAATGGGCGCCGCAAATATTGGTATTGATACTATTCAGTTTTGTTCTTTTCCTAGTCAGGCGGCTTATGCGAAGCAGGCAGAAAGAAAAGTGGAAACTCTGGAAAAGCATGAACATCAAACCGATTTTTAAAGTTCCCCACCTTATTCTGGAATTTCTGATTACAACTGTTGTGGTTGGCGGAATGTTCGAAGTGCTCATTCTTCTTTTCGGAGAGGACATGCTTCTCCTGTTCAACATCAATATTCTACAGTTCAATGACGGCTGGCGGTCTGTGTGTGTGCTGCTTGGACTTTATATGTTGATTTCACTCATAAACCTCATGTTCAAGGATAAAGAAAAAACAAAGGTGGTTTTTAAAAAAAGTGGAAAAATATAAGCACCAAATCCCAAATTCGCTCACGGTTTTCAGGATAATCCTGATACCGGTATTTATTTATTTTGCGCTCAACGACTGCTACATCCTCGCGCTTATCGTGTTTGTTGTTGCGGCACTGACCGATGCTTTTGACGGCTTGATCGCACGGAGGTTCGGATATGTATCAAATTTTGGAAAAATAGTCGATCCTCTTGCCGATAAATTACTGGTAGCTTCAGCCCTTATAATTTTTTCATACTGGGGAATTCTGTTCTGGTGGCTCACTGCAATTATTTTGTTGCGGGAAGTATTTATGACAATTTATCGTGAGCTTCTTAAGAAAAGGGGCATCTTCCTTGCAGCGAACCGATACGGTAAAATGAAAACCACCACACAGATGGTCACGATCATCGCAACCCTTGCATATAGAGCGATCCTGCCAAAGGTCGTAATCATTGACACCATACTGACCATTATGTATTTTTTGATTGCAGCATTGGCATGGATGTCAGCGATTATCTATGTACATCAGGTTCGGAAGGAGCAGCATGGGACGTAAATTTATTACTTTAATTGTTGGGTGTATTTTATTGGTCATCTTAGGATGTGATAATGGACCATCGGTACGAAAGAGCAGCTCAGACCACAAGAAACCACTTTCCTGGGGACAATCTCACCGAATCTTCACTTATGCAGACAAAAAGGCGTGGGATTACGGACAGCTTGAAATAAAAAAATCACTCGAACGCCAATTCTTCACCACAACCAACGAAGTACTCTTTACTGTGGAAAGACACGACATATCAAATATCCACACCTATTATAAATTTGCCAATCTCCTCTTTTTATGTGATGTAAGCTCGAAACAACCGGTTTCCAAATATGTGAAAGAGATTCTCCCGGAGCAGGCAGCAACGATCGGGGATTCCCTTCCTGCAACTATAGTCGCAGCAAAAGATCTCTGGGCAAGAGACCAGCGCGTTATCTTTATACTGGGAAAAGACCTTGAACAACTTCTTCTTTACACTTTTGAAAATCTGAACCTCATATTTGAAATTTATGAGGGTGGTGAGATTGAACGGATCGAGAATGTGGTGTATAAGCTCGGGTTGAATGAGACGGAGATCACATACGAGAAGGAACATTATCCTTGGTATTTAGAGCTGCCTTCTCAATACAGAGTTTTCCGAAAAGACGATGCACACAATTTTGTATCCTATCTTTGCCGTGTGAAAAAATATCCCGACCGATTCCTTGGCATCTATTGGGAACCCATGGAAGAGAATAATGTATCAAAAGAATGGCTCTATCAAAAACGGCTTGATATTGGAGACAAATACTATAATGGCGACACACTTTTTGTGAATGATGTGCGGCAGGAAAATTCGGATTTTCTTGGCTATAAAGCATATAAATTATCAGGAAGATGGCAGAATCTGACAAGCTTTACCGGCGGCACTTTTGCCTGCTGGGGTTTCTATAACGAGCAGCAAAAAATGGCTTACATGATAGATAATGCAGTATTTTTCCCGGAAGGCGAAAAGCTGCGTGCATTGATCGGATTAGAAATAATCAGCAACACCTTTAAAGCAATAAAGAAAAAATAAACTATAGGAGGACACCATGAGGAAACACATTCTTGTATCACTGGCAAGCATGATAACTCTGTGCATATCCGCGCTCACATTGCAAGCGTATGAAATTAAGATCAACGAGATTCTTTACGATCCCGAAGGCGGCGACACAGGCAAAGAATGGATTGAATTATACAATTCAGGCACCGAACCGGAACAGCTTGAGGGCTGGCAAATACAAAAAGGAGGTTCTAATTTCGAGGAATGCTTCACCTTTCCTGAGTATATTATTTATCCCGGAGAATATCTATTAATTGGAGAATCCCAGGTGCCGGACGCAGACCTGATCGGGGTGCTGGCATTTCAAAACGGAGGAACTGCAACAGACGGCGTGCGCATCATTTCAGCAGAAGGAGATACGATCGATACGATTCTGTATGATTTTCCTAACACAAATAATCTGCCGGGCGATTCACACGATCCTGGAATTTTCTTTGCAGTCGATGTATCTTCGGGGCATTCACTCATCCGTTACCCGAATGGTCATGATACCGATAATTGCGAGGAAGATTTCTTTGATTGCGAATACCCAACACCCGGCGAGCCAAATATCATTCCGCAGGATGTTGTGTTGCAAAACGTAACCATCCAGCCACCTCACCCGGACAGCACGGATATAGTTTCTCTCCATTTTTCTGCGTATAATAATTCAGACATCTCCATTCAAGCGGATAGCTGTTCCTACAAAATATTTGTTTTCGGAGACCTCATATCAGAAGGTATTATTGCAGAAGAAATTCAAAGCCACGGCACACACCAGATAGAAGTCCAGCTTGGAATATTTGAAGACGGCTTGTATGAATTTTATGTAGAATTGATCCTCTCAACAGATACGACTCCATCAAATAATTCTTATGAATCATCTTTTCTTGTTGGCGAATCCCCGATCATCATCAATGAGATCATGTATATGCCGGGCACACCGAACGTGGAGTGGATAGAACTGTTCAATGATTCTGAAAATACTTTTCTTGTCCTGAATTGGCATATCAGAGATGCAACATCCGGCTGGAATGTTGTCGTTACACAGAAAAGCATAACACCGTTTTCTTATATTGTCATAACTGAGGACACGACAGCAGTGAGAGATTTTTATGGATATGACATAGTTCTTGTCCAAACAAATGATTGGGCATCTTTGAATAACACATCGCCGGACGAAGTCCATATTTCTGATAAATATTACACCCAACTGGACTCGATGGGTTATGATCCCGCCGAGTTTTCATGTTCCCACAACTATTCTCTGGAGCGCATCGATCCTTATGAAAATATTTCTCTCAACTGGGGCGTTTCTGTTGATAGTCTCGGCGCTACGCCCGGGAATGTGAACAGTATCACGCCCAAGGAATATGATATTAGCGTTATTTCTCTATCAAAAGTTAGCGAAGGCGAAACTCTCGAGCTACACGCTGTCTGCAAAAATGTCGGATTCAATCCTGTGGAAGGCGCAGAATATATTTTCTTTGATGACATAAATTGGAATGCACAATATGATGAAGGAGAGGAGCTGGATACCGGCTATTTCGACATCTCAACAGGAGATTCTACGAGTTTTTCTTATTCCTTTATACCCGAAAGCGGCTATTATAGATATGGCTTTTATGTGAAAGATCTGCAGGATATGGACAACTCTAACAATCTAATGCTGACGACACACAACACACCCGGCTCCCATCCGATCTGTATAAATGAGATACAGGCAGCACCACAGGATGAACAGCCCGAATGGATCGAACTTTTCAATATCTTCGATCATGAACTCGATATTTCAGGATGGACACTTGCAGATAAGAGCGACACGCTCATTTTACAGTCAGCAAAAAGCACGATAGCAAAAAGTGATTATATTGTGATACTTCCGGACGAAAACGATTCCCTCGCGTTAAAGGCATACTTCACCTACTTAGACACCCTTGCTCATTTTGTCTTTGCATGGGAACTTCCCTCTCTGAATAATGATGAAGATATTCTTGTACTCCGCGACGCAAACGGCTGCCTGATCGACAGCATTCATTATTATAGTGATTGGAAAGAGGTTGAAGATAATTCTCTTGAGCGCATCAATCCCTACCTTGCTACAGAGAATTCCGATAATTGGGACAGTTCTGTGAGCAGTTTGTGTGCGACTCCCGGAAAGCAGAACAGCATTTATGTCGAGCATATCATTCCCAAAGTAGAGCTGAACGTCACGCCCAATCCACTTTCCTACAGGGAGAAAAAGTCTGTGCTTATCGAATACAATCTTCCAGAACCGATCACCAAAATAAACATCCGCATATTTGACATGAAGGGCCGCATGGTCCGTTGGCTGACTGACCAGCAATGGGTTGCAGCTCATGGCACGATCATCTGGGACTGCAAGAATGAAAACGGAAATGTGGTGCCAATAGGAATTTATATCATTCATCTTGAAGGAGGAGGAAAACAGAGTAACAAGATATATGAAAAAACAACCACAATGGTCATAGGAGAAAAATGAAATTCACAATAATTGTAATTATACTTTTCATTCTGGCTGGTTGTGCAATGATCACACGCGGACCTATTCAGGAGGTAGAATTTACCAGCAATACAGATAGCGTAATGGTATATGTGAACAATAAAAACATCGGGCAGACACCCGC
>JACNJG010000213.1 GCA_014382685.1 Candidatus Cloacimonadota bacterium | reverse complement strand
TTCCTTGATTTGATAACAATTGATGAGAAAATTAAATTTACCCTGTTAGATAATTTTACCCCGTAGGATATTGTTATTATTTGATATTTTATCTTATAAATTAAATTAATAATTATCCAACGGGGTGAATATATAAGAAAGAACATCTAATAGCGTAAATATCTAACGGGGTTAAGTTCATTAGCTTCTTTCCACAACATTTTTGCTTCACTTTTTAATTGTGGAATTGCCTTTGAAATCATTCTCAACCAATGTTTAGATTCTTTAGATTCTTTTTTAGCAAATTCGATAATATCCTCATCAAATTTTGCAGTTCTTTCCTCCAAATCGAACTTCTTTTTATTTGTCATTTTTTATTTGAAATTTCATTAGTCCCGATGCATCGGGAGTAATTAGTCATTCATAACTTTTCAGGATGGAAATTACTTAAGAAAATCTATCTAACCTTAGAGTACATACTTATTTCCCTTATAGATTGAGATCGCTTCTTCGGGTGGTTTGCCTTCTACAGTGATCGCATATATAGCTGTGCACAAGCGAACTGCATCCGGGAGAGTTTTTTGATGAATATTCCTACCAGTTGCATTTCCTGCAGCACCTGCCTGGATCTGGTCATATATTCGTTTGAGAAATTCGCCCACATCTACTGAAGATCCGCCTGCACATATCACGCCTGTTCTGCCTGCTGCTTTTATCGCTTCTTTAAAATCTTCTTTGGCATGATAAGTGTCCGGATAATTTACTTTTACGAAATCAGCGCCAAGGCATGCGGCAACGCCTGTAGCTCCAGCGATAAGATGAGGATCTTTCTCATTGGTTACCGCCTTTCCGCGTGGATAGATCCAGAGAATTGCGATAAGCCCGTTCTGATGTGCCTGGCGTATTGCCTGTGCTGCTTGCTTGAGCATTCTGTCTTCATATTCACTGCCAAGATACACAGTATAGCCCACACCCAAAATTTTCAGTTCACTGATATTTTTAAAGTGGATCACTTCCTGGAC
Source organism: Candidatus Cloacimonadota bacterium (assembly GCA_014382685.1). Classification (GTDB taxonomy): domain Bacteria; phylum Cloacimonadota; class Cloacimonadia; order JGIOTU-2; family JGIOTU-2; genus Celaenobacter. The sequence goes on along the minus strand of JACNJG010000213.1, from coordinate 2,792 downwards.
AGAAGTAAGTATCGCACTATAAGGATCCTGCTGCGAGGTCTTGACCAGATTAGTTTTTGAGTTGAGTTTCACCACATAGGGGATATTGCGATAATTATCACCATACCTGGAGATCAAACCAAGCTGAGTAGCGAATGCACCAATAGTGGATTGGGCAGCTATTTTGAACAGATGTTCGGGATCAGCATCCTCTTTGGGAATCCCCTCACCGTAGAAATCATCATTTAGATGTTCGATTTTCTGATCTCCAGCAAAAAGCATCAATCTTCCGCTTTTTCGGGTGATCTCCTGATAATTAAAGATATATGTACCCTTAACATCCTGAGGAACATCTAAAGGAACGCTAATTCTATCTTTCATAGGTTATCCAATATTTTTTTTTGCAAAAAGGAGCGCTCCTGAAAACACGAACACTCCTTAATAATAAATGAGTTATTTGGTTACTTTTTCAAGAAAACCTTTAATAAGGTCGATCGGTAATGGGAATACAATAGTTGAGTTTTTTTCAGCAGCGATATCGCTAAGTGTTTGCAGGTATCTGAGCTGTAGTGATGCTGGATTTTGGGAGAGCACATTTGCTGCTTCTGCAAGCTGCTTGGATGCCTGAAATTCACCTTCTGCATGGATGATCTTGGCACGGCGTTCACGTTCTGCTTCTGCCTGACGAGCCATTGCCCTCTGCATGGTGGAAGGAAGCTCAACATCTTTTACTTCAACGACGCTTACTTTGATTCCCCATGGATCCGTTTGTTCGTCGATCACTTGCTGGAGTTCCAAGCTGATCTTATCTCTTTCGGAAAGCAGTTCATCGAGTTCTGATTTACCGAGAATGTTTCGCAAAGTGGTCTGAGCTATCTGCGATGTTGCCTGTACATAGTTCTCGATTTTGACCACTGCATCTTCCGGGTTAATAACCCTGAAATACACCACAGCATTAACTTTGACCGGGACATTATCACGTGTTATAATATCCTGTGGGGGGACGTCCATGGTTACGGTACGAAGTTCGACCTTTACCATCCTGTCAATAAAGGGAATGAGCAGAAATATTCCCGGACCCTTTGCACGAAGAAGTCTTCCCAAACGGAAAACGACTCCACGTTCATATTCGCGAACGACACGTATCGCTTTGAACAATATAATAAGCCCTAGAACAACTATTATGATAATTGTTTGCATGTAAACCTCCTGTTTTGAGCTTTAAATGAAATACAAATTATAAGAATGGGCTGTCAATTTATTTGAAAAAATTATGTCTCTGATTAATTACTAAAATGAGAATTGTGGGCTATATTGATATTTTCCATTCAATGAGTTTAAGTCTTTCCGCAATACATTTCAGGGTGTTTATTAAATCTTTTTCTAATGGCAATTCGCCGATTACCAGTCCCTTAAAGGTTGTTCGGTAGGGTGTTTTAATCATATCCCAAGTTTTTTTCGGCATGTCAAAGATTAGGGCATTGGCAGGATGTTCTAGCAACCATTTATTATCATTCTTGTAACTGATCACATCATCTCTTCCGACCCTGACCAACATTTTATCGAGTGCATTACTTTCAAAGAAAGTTATAATCTCTCCATTTTTTAGCATCATATGAATGTCATATATATGGCGTATTTTGTTTGCAAGATAACTATATGGATTGCTTTGCCTTGAAAAACGAACTAAGCTCATTATTTTTTCGCACAAAGTTCTTTCTTTGCTTAACACTTTTACAGGGAATGGGTGCATACTATATTTCTTGATAAAATCGATCAGTCCCTTATTTTCCATCATTTGGACTATATAGCTGCCAACTTTCTCATTTGTATAGGGTTCAAAATTGCCGAGCCATGTTGCATCCAATATTATATGCTCTCTGATTTGTCCAAATTCACCTTCATGGAGTTTGTTATATCGGTGAGCAGTTTTTCTAAAATTACCCTTTTTATTAGTGAGTCCTTCTATTTCTATTTCAGGCATAATTGCTTCAACAATTTTTGTAAGGTCGCGAATCTTTCTCTTTAACTGATTATCCGTTTCCCCTTTATTTCTTATAACCACCACATCGATATCTTCCGAAAAACGATTAATAAGTTTGCTGCATTTTGAGAGAGCTGTTCCTCCCTTGAAAACAGTTTGATCTGCCATGTTTGAGTGAAATATTTCATATAAAGCTACTGTAACCCAGTAATCCTTTTCAATATAAATTTCTGGAAGATTCAATAACTGTGACGTGGCAAGGATGGAATCCAGAAAAAGTTCTTTGTTTTCGTGTAATCTCATATTATCTAATATTCCAATCGGGTGCTGTTGAAAGTATTTCTTTTGTAATTCCCATAACATAAAACGTGAATGGATTAAGGTAACTCTTTAAATTTGATATATTTCTTTTACTGTCAATCTTAGACAGTAAGGCTCCGAGAAAAGCGCGGGTGCGTGGCGGGTATTGAATGGCATATTTTATAAGTTTCGATTGGTCTTTGTCGGTTAGTTCTTTAAACTTATTTTGAAGGTATTTTATTGCCATTATTTTATCCAGATCGGGAATATTTTTGAAGTCTTTAAGTACATCCAATAGTTCGAGTAGAGAGTAATTTTCATTGGTGACGTCTACATAACTTTTAACTGGGTTTGCCTGAACATTTCCATTACGTATGGTTATGCGTTTATTTCTGCTGGCTACTTTAATAGTCTTAGGAATTTGTGTGGTCAACCCCATGCGATTATAAAGTAAAGTTCCTGTGATGTATGCTACTCGCTTACCCTGAACAAACATGTAGGGTTTAATAAGTTCTTCTTCGCTTGGACG
>JACNJG010000133.1 GCA_014382685.1 Candidatus Cloacimonadota bacterium | reverse complement strand
TTTTGCATGAATTAAAATTAGATATTAATATTTTATGAATGAGATACTCTTTTCTTAAACAATTATATGTATTATAAAGAATAGAATTTCTGTTAGTTTAACATGAACTTTTTACAAAACTTTACAACTAATACATTTTCAGAAAATTATAATTAATAAATTTAAATTAATAAGGAGATTTAAATACAATGAAAAAACAGGTTATATTCACGTTGGTTTTGGTGATACTATTAGGTCTTTATTCTTTTGTTTTCGGAAACAAAATTCTTACCAAAACCCTATCAAATGGCATGCAGATCGCTGTGAAGGAGAATCATAATAATAATTCAATAGGATTCTATTGTTTTGTGAAAACCGGCTCTGTTAATGAGGGAGAATATCTCGGAGCAGGTATTTCTCATTATTTGGAACATATAGTTGCAGGTGGTTCGACCACTTTTCGTACTGAAGCAGAATATGAAGCAATGGCAAAGAAAATGGGGGCACTCGTTAATGCATATACAACGACTGATGCTACTGCTTTTCACATTACTGTCGATAAGCAATACGCAGACCAGGCATTGGAAATATTGTTCCAGCAGATGCATGCCTGTGCCATTGACTCAGCAGAAGTAGCCCGAGAAAAACAGGTCATTCTCAAGGAGATCGTGATGCGCTCAACTCCACCGCGATCAAAAGTTTATCAAAGAAATAATGAGCTTGTTTTTCCTACTTCAAATAGGAAGTACCCGGTCATTGGTTACACAGAATTATTTAAAACAATTACCAGAGACGAACTTGCAGATTATTATCATAAAAGATACGTTCCCAACAATATGATCTTCGTCGTTGCAGGTGATTTTGATGCAGAAGAAATGTTTGCCAAGGTTGAAGAAACCTTTAACAGTCTTGAAAGAGGACAACTGGATCCGGTGTATCTTCCACCTCAGAATCCAAGGAGTGGAACTATCGAATATATGGAGGAATTCCAGATTCAACAGCCGATGGTATTTATTACAAGCATTCTGCCTGCAGCCGATTTCGAGCGGTATCCTGAACTTGTCGCAGCACTCGATATTTTATTTGGGAAAAGACAGTCTCCAATCAAATATAAACTTGTGGAAGAACTCCAACTGGTAAATTACATATATGCATATGCTAATGTCTCCATGCAGATACCGGAGGGGACAATCACCATTGGTTTTGAAGCAAAAGATCCCGCCAAAGTGAAAGAAATCGTTTCTATAATTGATGAAGAAATCGAATGGTACAGCATGATAGGGATTGAGGAAAAGGATATTCAGAATCTCATTACAAGATATAAAGCAAGTCTGCTTTTGAGTACCCCGGGCGTTGATATGGATTGTAATACTATCGGTTGGAATCTCATGATGTTCGGTGTGCCGAATTCTGATGAACTTTTTATCAATGCTTTTGAGCAGATTACTGCTAAGGATGTTATGAACAGCATCAAAGAATATCTCGTTCCAAAAAATCGTGTTATTTTCTATGCACTGCCAGAAGGTGCTAAAGATATGCTTGAGCAGAAAGAAGAGCTTGTTGCAGAAAAATTGCAGCCGCAAAAAGTACAAATTTCTAACAATCTCACTCTCATTTATAAAAAGAATACTGAAAAACCGATCATCAGCGGAGTAGTGTACATCCCCATCAGTAATAATTATGAAACTGTGGAGACTGTTGGAACTATTTCCTTTATGATGGATCTTATGCTCAAGGGTTCGGCAAAATTCAACTCCCTTGATCTCACTGAATGGAAAGAAGACCACGCAATCGATCTGCATGTTAACACAAAGGATGATGGAACCTATTTGAGGTTCAAATGTCTGAATGACGATTTTCCCAGACTTCAGGAGATCATTATCGATGCTTTTAATAATCCATCATTTTCTGTACATGAGATCATGCTCGCAAAAGAGAGAGAAAAGGCAAATTACCAACGGTCATTGAGCAATGCTAATTCAATACATTCTGAGTTCCGTAGAGAGAAACTATATCAAGGGCAGCCGGCTGGTGTTTCAGATTTGAAAGAACTCGAGATCATTCAGGCGCTCGATCAGCAGGACTTGCAGAATATTCATAAAAATTATTTCAATGCATCAAAGGCAATCGTAACCTTCTTTGGCGATCTTACTATTAATGAAGCAGAAGCGAATGCAAAGACATTCTATGAAAACATTCCACATGCAGAGATCATAGGAACAGAATATCATTTGGTCGTTCCGAATATTGAAGAAATGTTTGTTCAGGAATATGCCTTTGAGCCGGTAAATATTGACCTCAATTGTATCGCACCTCCACGTGACAAAGAGAGTATTGATCACTTGACGATGAATGTTATTATTGCGATTCTGAATGGGTCACGTGGCAGGATTCATAAAGCAATCCGTGGTCAAAATGATCTTGCCTACTATGGATACGCCCAGTATTCCAGCGGCGATGATTACGGATTCTTCCGCCTGACAAGCCAGACCTCTATCGATAAAAAAGATGAACTGATCGCAGTACTGCAGGGTCAGATAAATAAGCTGAAGACCGAGCCGGTGAGCACAGAAGAGATCCTATCATCTATTGATGAGTATTCAAAGATGATCATTACGAGTATTGACGACAATCAGCTGCCCTATTATATGACACATTATGAAGCGATCGGGCTTGGCTACGATTATCTCGAAAACATGAAAACATATTTCGACAAAGTCACTCCAGAAGATATACAACGGGTTGCAAACGAGTATTTTGCGAAAGTAGCTGTCTTTATCTCCGAACCAAATGCTGAAGTTGAGCTTATGGTACAATAATATATTTTGGTGATGCTACATGATCGATCTTTTAAATATTAAATCTTATCAACATAGATCAGGGCATGAAAAATAATGAAGAATAAGTAAACTTATGATTTAAGTCTTTATTTTTCTGTCTATAATGAAGGATAATATATGAAAAAATTGCTGCTTGTTTTATTATTTTTGATTACTTTACCACTAGAAGTAAATGCTATTACATTGAAGATAGGCACTTATGAAAATCCACCTAAAATTTTTACTGATGAAAAGGGCAATGTCAGTGGGTTCTGGGCTGATATTACAAAATATATTGCACATCAGGAAAATTGGGAAATCGAATGGATTCATGGAACTTGGAATCAATGCCTGCAGAGATTAGAGAATAATGAAATCGATATAATGGTTGACGTGGGTTTAACTCCATCAAGAGCAGAAAGATTCACTTTTTCAAATGAAACTGTCCATCTGAGTTGGACAAGAATTTATAAGAAAAGGGGATCTGATATTCAAACTATTCTTGACTTGAAGTGAAAGAAAATAGCCGGATTAAAAGGAAGTTTCGATCTGGAAGGACCTGAAGGGTTAATAGCTGTTACAAAAAAATTCGAAGTCGATTGTGAAATCATAGAAACGGAAGACTATTTGAAAATTTTTCAAGCTTTAGAAAATAATGAGATCGATGCAGGAATTACAGATAAAGATTTTGGAAATATTCATGACATCAATTTTAATATTGAGAAAACTCCAATTATTTTTCAACCGGCTCACATGCAATTTGCATTCTCAAAAGATTCAAAACTTATCCCATATCTTATTGAAAAAATTGACTCTCAAATAATAGAGTTAAAGAGAGATAAAAATTCTATTTATTACAAATCGTTGAATGAATATCTGGGTGGACAGGAAAAAATCATTTTTTTCCCTCTTTGGGCAAAGATGATTATAGCAATTATAATTTGCTTGATAGTCATTGTCTTTATTTTCGACTTTATTCTGAGACACCAGGTTGTGAAAAAAACAGCTCAATTAAGAAGAAGCGA
>JACNJG010000189.1 GCA_014382685.1 Candidatus Cloacimonadota bacterium | reverse complement strand
ACAATTGCTGCAAATGGATCTAAGAATGCCGGACTCCCAATTCTTGCTGCAACGCTCCTTGCTGATGGCGAATATCACATAAAGAACATTCCGGATCTCTCTGATATACGTACAATGATCAAGCTACTCAGAACGATCGGCACTGAAGCTGAATTCACGGACCATGAGCTGCGCATCAATACAAAAAAAATAAAAAATCATGAAGCCCCCTATGAACTTGTGAAAATAATGCGTGCCTCTATCTACGCACTTGGTCCATTACTCGCCCGCTGCGGGCAGGCAAAAGTATCCTTTCCCGGCGGTTGCGCACTTGGAGCCCGTCCAATCGATTATCATCTGGAAGCGCTTCATAAACTGGGTGCGACCATCCAGATAAAACATGGTTACATACATGCGAAAACGAAAGGCTTGGTGGGTTCCGAAATATTTTTTGAGAATAAGACTGTCGGCGCAACTGCAAACGTGCTCATGGCTGCAGTTCTTGCAGAAGGTACCACAGTCATAGAAAATGCTGCTTGCGAACCGGAGATCAGCAATCTTGCAGAATTCCTCATTAAAATGGGAGCTCATATCGAGGGGCACGGCACAGAGATCATCACGGTTCATGGTGTGAAAGAGCTCCATCCTACTGATTATTCTCTTATTCCAGACAGGATCGAGGTGGGTACTCTTCTTATTGCCGGTGCGATCACTAATGGGAAGATCACTGTTACCAACTGTGTGCCCAAGCATTCTGGCATTGTGCTCAACAAACTCCGTGATATTGGCTTCATAGTAGAAACCCAAAATGATTCTATTACAATTTATAATAAAGGAAAAAATAAGCCCATTGAAATCTCCACTAATCCCTATCCCGCATTCCCGACAGATCTTCAACCGCTCTTTACCGCACTCCTTTCCACAATTGATGGAAAGAGCATTATAAATGAAAATATTTTCTCTGACAGGTTCATGTATATAAGCGAACTACAACGCCTTGGGGCTGATATAAAATTATCAGGCAGCAGGATCAGTATAGACGGCGGCAACAAACTCTCCGGAGCACAGGTCATGGCTCCTGATATCCGCGCTGCTGCTGCGCTTGTGATCGCAGCTCTTGCCGCAGAGGGTGAAACCAGAATATCCCGTGTGTATCATCTTGATCGCGGTTATGAACATCTTGAAAATAAACTTGCTTCACTTGGTGCTGATATTGAGAGGATCGAAACCGACGCACTTTATTGATCATGCTGAAATTTTTTAGAAATTTATTGGTTTCAGTTTGTTTTATCGGATATTTCCCTATTGCCTCAGGAACGCTTACTTCAATTTTCACCGCTGCTCTGTATTTTTTTCTCATTCCACCACTTAGCGCTGCTGGAAATTTATTACTGATCGGTATTTTGTTGGTTGCGAGCTTAATATTTGTTCCCATCATAAAAAGTGCTGAGCGTGATTTGGGACATGACAGCAGAAAGATCACTATTGATGAACTCATCGGTTTTTGCTTCGCAGTTATGTTCCTGCCCCACACTTTGATGGTCTTTATCTATGCACTTGTTCTGTTCCGTGTTTTTGATATAATTAAACCAACTCCCATCAATCAATTGCAAAAACTTCCTCATGGCTGGGGTGTGCTTGCCGACGATATTGCCGCAGGTATTTGTTCAAATATAATCATTCAGATACTTCTGATAATTTTCCCTCAATTTTTCTAATTTTTTTACAAAATATACAAAATAAATTTGACAACAATTCCATCCTTTGTAACCTTTTTGTGAAATATGAAAGCAAAAGTGACATTAATCGATAAGCTACAATTCAGCGCAGTTTCAGATTCCAATCATGCAATTATACTCGATGCAGGTAAAGACATGAGCTACGATCAAGGATGCAGACCGAAAGAGTTGTTTCTCATGGGTTTGATCAGTTGTACAGGTATGGATGTCGTTTCTCTACTCAGAAAAATGAGAGTTCCCTTTAAGGATATCACGATCTCCGCTGATGCAGAAACCTCTACCGAACATCCAAAATTTTTCACAAATATCCACATTATCTATACTTTTATTGGAGATAACATTGATGAATCTAAGGTTGAGAAAGCAATTACACTTTCCATGGAACGCTATTGCGCTGTAACTGCGATGCTCGAAAAATCTTCAAAGATCACGTATTCATATAATATTGAAAAAGAAAAGCAAGGGGAATGATCATATATAATGGCACGACTTAGAGATATATTTCCCCTCAAGCAGGGAAAGGTTCGCGATATTTATGATCTGGGAAACGAGCTCCTGATAATTGCATCAGACCGCATTTCTGCGTTTGATCATATCCTACAAGATGAAATTCCGAATAAGGGAAAAATCCTTAATCAAATATCTGCATACTGGTTTGATCACACTGCTTCAATCATTCCGAACCATATAATTTCGACAAGTGTGAAAGACTTCCCTAAAAATATTCAGGATGCTTCTGACAACATTGAAAAACGCTCGATGCTGGTCAAAAAAGCTGACAAATTCCCCATCGAGTGCATCGTTCGTGGGTATATTGCAGGAAGCGGCTGGAAGGATTATAAAAATTCAGGCAAAGTCTGCGGAATTGAATTGCCTGAAGGACTTATTGAATCTGAAAAACTACCCGAACCACTATTCACACCTTCGACAAAACCAGAAGAAGGACATGACGAGAATATTAGTTATGATGAAATGAAACGTTTAGTCGATCCTCTCCTTGCTGAAAAGATAAAAGAGATAAGTCTTCAACTCTATACCTTTGCTCACGATATTCTTGAGAAGAAAAATATTATTCTTGCGGATACGAAATTTGAGTTTGGTCTCTTTGATAATAAGATCATTCTTATAGATGAGATATTCACTCCTGACTCCTCACGCTTTTGGGACAAAGATGAGTATGAACCGGGCAGATCTCAGAAAAGTTATGATAAACAGTTTGTGCGGGATTACCTATTATCCAAAGGGATACAACATAAAAAGGACATTTCACCCGGCGATGACATCCTTCATCTTCCAAAAGACATTATTAAAAAAACACGCGAAAAATATATGCAGGCATACACTAAGATCACAGGACAATCTTCTTTATGAAAACTATACTTATTGTTGATGACGAACAGGATACACTGGACTTTCTTTCCTATGTGCTTCCAAAAAGGAATTTCAAAGTGATCACTGCAGATAACGGATTTGATGCACTGCAGATCGTTCGGGAGCAGAATGTTGACCTTGTGCTCAGCGATATTGCAATGCCGGATATGGACGGATATGAGCTTTATTCACAGATCAGAGATTTTGATGACACAATTCCGATAGTCATGATGACCGGTTTTGGATATGATCCGAATCATGTGCTGGTTAAAGCCAGAAAGGATGGCTTGCACGATATAATTTTTAAACCCTTTGAGATCGATGACCTTGTTCATATGATCAAAAATGCATTAAAAAAAACTTAGGAACTAATTGAAAGGCGATTTGAGAATATTAATAATAACCAAAGTACGGAGGTAAAATGAAAGGTAAATTCACAAGAAGTAAAGTCTCCCCCAAAAGCCATAAAAAGGCAATCGCATTCATCTACGCCCATGACATTCAAGGCGATGATATCATTAAGCTCGAACATTATCTTGAAGAGCGTAATGATCTGCATCACATCTATATCATCCTTGAAAAGAATCCCTCAAAAAATATCATCACAGTATGTAATAGATACAATCATATAAAACTTTTATACAGCAAAAACCCAGCGGTAGAAATCGAAGACATCAAGCGGCAGTTTGATGGAGTGGATGTTAAATTTGAAGATAGAAATTTTAAAGATATCAAAAATCGGTCGCTAGAAAATCATTAGCTT
>JACNJG010000062.1 GCA_014382685.1 Candidatus Cloacimonadota bacterium | reverse complement strand
CCTGCATAGAGCGCAATATTGGCATATGGATTATACACGAAAAGCGGATAAATATTCAGCTCGCTGTAACTTCTATCATCGACTGATACGTCAGAGTAGCTGTACTGCAAAATTCCTCTGATCCAGAACTGCTTATTGAATTGGTACTTCAGCGTAAATTGATACACTTGCACATGATAGATATCGTGCAGCTCCTGGTATTCACTTGAAACTTCGATATCGATCTTATTTGTGGGTCTCAGGTTGAGAAAAAGATTGTACTTCCTGAATTGCTCGATGCGCGGCTCTTTTTCGTCGAACCACATATATTTTCCACATACAAAATATATTTCAGCCATAAACAGGTCGATTGGATATGTCTTAAAGAACAGCCATGGCGTGTACATGTAATTATCTTTCCCTGCAAAGTGCACCATCTGGAACTCTACCCATGTCCAGAATTCCATTTTATTGCTCAAGATAATTCCGGTATATGGCTTCAAATAGTGTTCTTTTATATCTGTAAGATCAAGATCATATTTGATACTTGCATCATATCCGATTTCGAACAATCTCACAAACTGCTTATCGTCAGCAGCAAATTTGTACCACTGGCTGTGATTGGTAAGCACTTGAATGTCATTTTGAGGAATGAAGCCCATATCTGCCTTGAAATTTTTGGAGATTGCCTTCAGTTTGAGTTCGGCATATATATTTTCAGAATCATAGGTCAATTCACCAAAATAGCCATATCCCTTGTGCCAAGTCTTGTCCTTTGTTTGATCCGCAGATCCAACAAGCTGCACATATCCGCTAAAATTTCTTAGAATATGCAGCGAACCATCGACATCTCCTACGAGATTATAGTATTCCTTGAACTTTCGAATGGCGAGTGCACTGCGAATAAATGCATTCCCGCTGCGTGCTTTTCTATCATAAGTTAAAAAACCGAAATAGGCATTTGCAGAACCTTCATAGCCCTCAATAAAGCGCTCTCCGTTTGCATTCTCGTCAATTGCACCAAGCCCAAAGAGGTAATTATTCTTGAATGCCCCCGAGAATTTTGCGCCGAATATCGGGTCGACGACCTGCCGTGTATGGTATATCGTTATCGGTGTCTGGAAAGGATTAGTGCTTTCTATGAAGAAAGGTCTTTTCTCCGGATAGTAAATTGGAAACCGAGTATTCACATCGATTTGCATTGCATCTGCTTCAATAATACTGAAGTCGGGATTGATGGTCATGGTAGTGGAGAGATTGGAATTCGGCTCATAGAAAATATTTAGTTCCGGTTCGTATTTCCTTTTGATATTGGAGTTACCGGTTAGCTTGTCCTCATCCTGAGTGTAGTCGGTTAAAAATGACGGAATGAGCTTCAAGTTTCTGTTTGTCGGCAATTCTTCAAATATTAGAATTCCATAATTATCATAGAAATTCTGACCGTTCCTATCAACAGGTGTAGCGCTTATCTCTTCTTTTCGTTCCTCGATTATCCTTTTGAAGAAAAAGCCCCATTTCACGTTCTTGCCACTTTTATACTTAATGTTTTTCAGCGGGATCTTCATTTCTATAGAATATCCGTAATCCGTAAGTGCTCCGAATGAATCATAATGAATATCAATGGACGGATCAGTATAATCGATCACAATGCCGTCTGCCTGCTCGCCGAATCCGTTTGTGCCGAAATAGTATGCTTTGGCGTTAGAGAAAAAGGTATCAATGTACAGAAATATCCTGTCTGTATAATAGATTTTATCGCGGATACAGTGAAACAGCCGTATCTTTTCAGTATCCTCCATAAAGCATTTCATTGCGACATAGATGTGTTCATCATCATACAAAAGATAGCCGGTAGTACGCTCGGAAGGAGCAGTATTATTTCCCGGAGATATCTGGTAAAAAGTATCCAAGACAGCAGCATCTGCCCATTCCCCACTTTCAATAATACCGTCTATAACTGGCGGCTGAAGTGTTTTTGGCACATGAATAGTTAGTTTTGCCTGCAAGGCAAAGGGTATCATAAGAAGCAGTAATAACAACCAATATTTTAGTTTCATAGGCAGTCCCATTTTTTATTATTTGCTATGAACCTGATATTTTTAAAATCTTTCTTCTCATATTAGATTAACATTTTTCTGTCAATATTAAATACTTTGGTGGAAGCATTATTATCTCATTATTTTCCTCATTTGCATAATTGTCTTTCATTGTTACTCCGATTTATTTTATCCTTTTTTAATAAGACCTTTCTTAGAATGTGTGATCTTCCCGGATTCTTTCTTGGAAAATCGCATATTCTTTGATCTCTTCAAATTCTGCCTTTTCTGTTTTTCTTTTAGAAAATCTTTCATGCTCTTTTTCATACACTGAACTCCTTTCTCATATTATCCATATTGATAACTCTATCCGCTATTTTCTCTATAAGAAACCTATCATGTGTGGCGAAAATAATGGTTCCGGTGTAGGATTCCAGCGCATCTTCCAGCGCCTCTCTTGCAGCTATCTCGAGATGATTGGTGGGTTCATCCAGCACGAGCACATTTGCCCCGGATACAATTATCTTAGCCAATGCGACCTTGCTCCGCTCGCCGATGCTCAAGGTTTTGATCGGATTATGTATGAGCTGTTCTGAGATGTGCAAGCAGCCAAGCACGGTTCGTGCAAAGGTCTGTTTTTGTTTATCTCCGTAAGCAACTTCTTCCATAACAGTATTATCAAAATTCAGATTTTCATGATCCTGAGAGTAATAACCGATCTCGACCTGCGGAGACCATGACATTTCACCTTGATATTCATTCAGATGACCGGTCAGAATTTTCAGTAATGTAGTTTTTCCGCTTCCATTTTTGCCTATTATCGCAACACACTCACCGGTCATAAGATGGAGGTTAATATTCTGCAGCACATGATTTGACCCAAAGATTTTCGAGAGATTTTCAACTTTCAACACTTGCTTGCTTTTGACTTGCAGATTTTCAAAATGAAAATATCTCTTCTTTTCGATAAAGGGCTTTTCAGCTTCTGCTTCTTCGATCTGCCGCTCTGTCCTGCGCTGCAGGTTTTTCGCCTGCCGCATCGCATTCTTTGCTAGATTACTCACACATTCATACACTGGAGCATATCCCTCGGAACCAGTTTCCGGCTGATGACTATGAGCCCATTGCGTTCGTTTTCGTGTAGCGATCTTCAGCTTCTTTATTTTCTTTTTCTGTTCATCATATATATGTACTTTTTGATGAAGCTTCCGCTCTTTCTCCTGTTTATAGAAAGAATAATTACCGGAATAATGCACCACACCCTCATTGGTAAGTTCGAGGATCGAAGTCACACAAGCATCCAGAATATGTCTGTCATGGCTTATGATAATGTAGGGAATTGGAATTTCATTGAGAAAGTTCTCCAGCCAGTCCATCGCTTTTATATCAAGATGATTTGTTGGTTCATCTAGAAGCATCACATCAGGTTCTTTGAGCAATATTCTGCATAAAGCCAGACGTGTTTGCTCACCTCCGCTTAGAGATAATATCTTTCTTGTTAGCATATCATGATCAAAACCGAATCTGGTTGTGATCTTCTCAATAGCAACCTCAAAAGCATAGCCGCGATTTCTTTCATATTCAGAAAGAATAGAACTAACCTGTTCGGGGGTAAAGTTCTCAAGATGATCTATTTTTTGCTTCAATATAGCTAATGTCGGATTGCTGTTCCATAGAAAAGAAAGCCCTGAGTTTGCTGGGGGCAAGTCCAATTCTTGAGGAAGATACCCGATCGAAAGTTCAGGTTTATGATATAAAACACCTTCGTCTGGGTTGATCTTTTTTCTCAAAATGTCCAGCAGTGTCGATTTGCCGCAGCCGTTCTTTCCGATCAAACCGATCCTGCTATGCTCATGAACTGCAAAGGATACATTCTCAAATAGCATGCCCGACTGAGTATCATACCGAAATGAAATGTTGTCAGCCCTGATTATCTGCATGATATATTCCTTGATTTCCTACGCTGTTAGAAGCTCAGATTCGCGCTCTTCCATAAACTGATTGGAATAGAGCCGGTAGTAGTAACCTTTTAATTTTATTAGCTCATGATGAGTTCCCATTTCCGTGATCTTGCCTTTTTGGATAACAAGAATCCTGTCTGACGAATGTATTGTTGAGAGTCTGTGTGCAATAATGAAACTGGTTCTGTGCTCCAGCACTTTATGAGTTGCATCCTGAATTTTCTTCTCGGTTTCTGTATCAACTGAAGAAGTTGCTTCATCCAACACGAATATTTTCGGGCCAGTAATGATCGCTCGCGCAAAATAGATGAGCTGTTTCTCGCTGGTCGAGAGGAGGCTTCCACCTTCTCCAACTTCCGAATCATAGCCCTTTTCCAGCCCTGTAATGAATTCATGAGCATTGACCAATTTCGCTGCTTCATTTATCTCATTATCCGAAGCAGTAAGACAGCCGTAAGCGATGTTCTCTTTTATCGTACCGCTGAACAGATGAGGGGTTTGCAGCACATACCCAAGACTGGAATGCAGCCAGAGCATAGATCTTTTCCTGTAATCAACACCATCGATCAACACCTCACCTTTTGTGGGCTCGTAAAATCTGCATGCGAGATTTACTATCGTGCTTTTGCCCGAGCCGGTTTCGCCGACCAGCGCAATTGTCTCACCTGCCTGCACTTCAAGATTGAAATCATCGAGAACATATTCACCGTCCTTATATCCGAAAGAAACATTCTTGAAGCGAATATTCCCATCGCTTTCAGGCCAATTTTCCTTTTTGGATTTTGTAATATCTCCATACTCATCAATAACTTCTGACCACTTTCCTTTGAAGTAGAGAAATATTCCTCTTATTAAAGTGATAACAATAAGAAATATGCTGCAGATCCATAGCTTGCCTGCGAGTCCGGAGCGTCCACCTAAGAAATCATAGGCACTTGAGAACACCGGTTTGAGCCAACCCTGAGCTTCGAGAGCTTTTCCACCAATAATAGAGTCAACGGTTACCCGAAGTACCATTGGCCAGAAGAATGAGAGGAATGTAGCCATTCCAATCGCTGCGATGGATATGATATAGAGAGCTCTGTTGCCCTTCATAAATTGCCATAAATAATATAATTTTTTCATAAAGACCTGCTTGAAAACATATTGATTAACATAAAAATAAAACGCTATTTAGATATGAATCCGGCGTTTGTTCTGGAAAGGTATAAACTAAAAAAGCCACGGATTCGCTTGTCCGTGGCTTACATTAAAAAATGTTATATTACTGTATGTACCTCGGACGGGTTGTTGTTGAATCAACTGAAAAGCACACTATTTGCATTGTGGGTAGACCGATCAGGTCATTTGGAATCAGTCGGATCATGCGAGGAACCTCCGTCCGAATTATTTTATTTGAGCCAAAACTGGCATGCTAATCTTTATAGTGTCAAGAAAATGAGATTTATTATGAGCTCTTTTTTAAGTGATTTACTAATTAAATTGGAAAGCAGACCCACGCATATCGGACTGATTTTCACTGATAAAGAATTAACCTCTTCTTTGTTTTTATAATGTTTTTATCGGTGTCGATCAGCTCCATCAGCGTAAATCTGTGTCCTATTCTTTAAAAAATATTCAATAATTTCATCCCCGATGAAAAACTTGACACCAGTCCTTGTACAAAGGACTTATGTGTCAATTCAAAAAGGAGTTGAAAATGCCGAAAGTAAGAACCTTTGCAGCTAAATTAGCTCATGCAAGTGCCGGTAAGAGAAAGGTTGTCTGCCCAGTATGTAATACAGAAATGACTACCATAAAAGTTATCCGAAATAGACATAAAGAAGATGGTAAATGGTCTCCGAAAAGAGAAGTTGTTCAGATCTGTAAATGCAACGAGAAGGAGATCTTAGGATAAGATTGTTATTTTCATAATTGCATTTGGTTTTTTGCCAAATAATCCTCTTATCGCAATTGATGAGAGGATTTTATATATAAAAAAATAGGATAAAAAAATATTATGAAGAAAAAAATATTCTTGGTGATCCTCTTCATTTTCGTTATTGTTTTGAATTCTTTTGCGGCAGACGATCCCGGGAAATACGGCTTTCAGATACTAAAGATCGGTCTTAGCGCACGAAATGCCGGCAAAGCGGATGCTGTTATAGCTTCTCCGGGAGACGCAACCATTTTATGGTCGAATCCTGCTGCCGTGCAGATCAGTCCTTCATCAAATTTCTGCTTCAATCATAACAGTTACATCTTTGATAATAATATTGAAAATGCTTCACTTATCGTACGCAACGGCAAAAGCAGCTGGGGATTGGGTCTTACCTATCTTGATTATGGCATGATCAACAAAACTGATGCCCAGGGTGACACGATCGGAGAATTTCATCCTCTCGACATTGTTTCAAGCTTCACATACGCCCGAAGGATCACACCAAGCATCTCTCTCGGTGCAAATCTAAAATTCATATATGAAAAGATCGATACTGATGCAAGCTACGGTTTTGGTTTTGATATTGGGGCTATCTATGATTCATTTATAAAAGGACTCAATTTTGGAATGGTTGTCCAAAATATCGGCAAATCATCAAAGCTGAAAAAAGAAAGTATAAGTTTTCCGCTTGTCTTTAAGCTTGGGTCTCAATATCTATGGGAAATGAATGCCGAGAATACATTCACTTTTTCCGGAGAATTCGCAAAGTATTCTTCTGAAGGGCTTAAAGCAAACCTCGGATTTGAGTATGGCTTTGCAGATATGATATTTTCCCGTTTGGGATATAAAATTAACTATGATGAGCAAAATGTCACTGCCGGCATTGGAATAAAACTCAATGATTTCAACTTTGATTACGCTTTCACACCGTATCAGAATGACATCGGCACTGCTCATCGATTTTCTGTTGCATATAATTTTTAGGAAGCTCTATGAAAAAAATCGTACTTATACTTTTGTGTCTTGTTTGTGCTTCACAACTTTTTGCAAAGCCACGGCATTCTTCTCATGAACTTATAGCACGTTTTTCTGAGAAAGTAATATTCAAAAATGGCACTACGGGCATCGATGCATTTGATAATTTCCTTGATCAGTTCGGTGTTCAGTCATCAGAACCAATTATTGATAAGCCCGATCTCCATATTTATAAATTTACATGTGAAAAAGAAATTGATTTCTCTGCGCTTATTGAACTTTCTCAAAAAGACGAATCGATCATTTATACTCAGCCGAACTATCTGAATGAGATGCTCTCCATCACACCAAATGATCCCTATTACTATCAACAGTGGGGATTGCCGGCTATAAATGCAGATAATGCTTGGGAAGTTGAAAAGGGTAATGAGCAGGTTATAATTGCGCTCATAGACTCCGGAATTGAATATGACCACCCCGATCTCGAGCAGAATATCTGGATAAATCATGGCGAGATACCGGATAATTATATCGATGATGACCAGAACGGTTATATTGATGACTGGATGGGATGGGACTTCACAGAAACAGATATTGTCGATGCCATGGGTGACTTCCGTGAACGCGATAATGACCCTAGAGATGACCTTGGACATGGTACACACATTGCGGGAATTATTTCCGCTCAGACAAATAATCATACTGGAGTATCAGGCACTACATGGTTTGTCAAATGTATGAATCTCAGAGCCGGTTTCCGCACCACGCTTGGTGGATATCTCGAAGATGATGATGTGTCTGCTGCAATCGTCTATGCTACAGATAACGGAGCGCAGATAATAAGCATAAGCTGGGGAGATGTGATCTTAGCGCCAATTATTAATGATGCCTGCAATTACGCTTATGATCATGGCGTTTCTATCATAGCTTCTGCCGGTAATGAATGCGGAGTTGGGCTTCTGTACCCGGCAGCTCTCGATAAGGTGCTTTCCGTCACAGCAGTTGATGAAAATCTGAAAATCTGCTCATTCTCCAGTTATGGTGAGGGTATCGACCTCTGCGGACCCGGTTTGAGCATTTACAGCACCTTTCTAAATAATGATTATAAAAACGAAAGTGGCACTTCTATGGCAGCACCCTTTGTAGCAGGATGTGCGGGCTTGCTGCTTTCGCAAAATCCCCTGCTCTCAAATATCGAAGTTTACAATCTGATAAATATTTCATGTGACGATCTTGGCGAAAACGGCTATGATAATATTTATGGATACGGAATCATAAATGCAGAAAAACTTATGCTAAATGCGGGAATTGATATAAAACCCCAGTCTGCAATTTTCTACCCTTCATATAATTCCGGTTACACGCAGGATATCCCAATTGTTGGAACAGCATACTGTGAAAATTTCTTCTGCTACACTCTTGGGTTCACAACCAAACAGGAGCCGGTTGAAAATGACTGGCTCGATGTCGTTACCCATAACCCTGAGCCAACCTTATATACTGACCATGTTATCGATGACACTCTCGGCACATTTCTTCTATATGGAATTCAGGATTCAACCTATTACATCCGCCTTTCAGTAAAAGATATACACGGGACAAATTATATAGATATCGTAAAAATAAGTGTGGATAGAACTCCACCTCTGTTCGTTGAAAATGCAACTGCTTCGACATATCGATATAATTTCGATAAGAAGGATTATTACATCCTCTCCACTGCAACCGAACCCTCACAATTCTATGCAACCTGTTTTTCTGCCGATGCAGACACCTTCTCACTTATTCAGAAAAAATACAACTACTTTACGACCATGCGACTTCCACAACACCTTCCTGATGAATCCTACTCATTCTCTCTCTCAATTCAAAACCATGCGGGGCTTACTGCAACTTCCGATATTTTTGCTGATGCAATTACAATTGATAATGGTACAATTCCTACAAGCGGATTCGACCCGATCTCTTCTTATGCTCATTCAGTATATCTCTGTGCGAACAACTATGATATCAATGGAAACGGCAAAATCGAACTTGTATTTATGGAATTCCCAGATGAAGGTTCTTATGGTCCTGTGCGTTTCTGTGAATATGATGATAACAAACTTGATGTCGTTCATACAATGAGCAGCTCATTTATTCCATGGAGCATAGGTGATACGGATTTGGACGGCAATCATGAGATACTTGGGAATCAGGCAGATTCCATGGTTATTTTTGAAGCGGAGACCTCAACTTCCTTCCCAAGCAGATATGTAAATTCCATCAAAGATGCTTATACCGGTACTTTCTATGATTTCAATAACGATGGAATCGATGATGTAGTAATCCGTTCTGCCGATATTATTGGAACCTACTCTTATTATGATGTGTACTCGAGAAGCGGAGATAATTTTAATCTGGAATGCAGGATACTCAATAACACACACACTTATTCCAGAAATGAACTCTCCCCATACATCCGGTTTGGCGACCTCAATAATGATGGAAAACGCAATATCCTTTTCTCTGATATCGACGGTGATATCCTGATCTATCAAATCAATAATAATTACTCGGTTGAACGAATTGATTCTTTAAAAATTCCCATTCCTAATGCATACTACAATGCAATTGGCGACCTCGATGGTGATGGACTTCTCGAATTCATCGTTGGTGGCTATGCAGATGGTGACGATGTGAATAATCAATTTTGGCTTTACGGAGTTTATAAATACATAGATGGAAATCTTACACTTCTCGATTATATCGAGATCGCAGGTGTAAGTTCAAACAATGGCTTATCTGTAGGTGATCTTGATGGTGATGGGGCTGATGAAATAGTTATTGCAGCTGCACCGGATATTTATATCTTCAAACTAATTGAGACCGCAAAATCCTATGAGGTGATTCCACAATGGGTTGGTTCATCATATAGAACCTATCAGCCGGTATGTATCGATGCAGATAATGACGATCAGTTCGAAGTTGCTTATAACAAGTATGATGCAAATGATTCTCTTATGCTCGTGCTCTCTTCCTATCCTACAGATCCTCCCGCTCCCTCAACTCCCATGCCGCAGAATTTTTTTGGCAGACCTATTAACAAGCAGCTTGTTTCATTCACATGGAATGCCCAAATAGCTGACTCTTTCTATTTCTATAAAGAGCAAAATCAGAATGTTGAAGTGACAGCAATTCCTGGCACCGAAACCTCATATTTTGATACCAATGTCATTCCTGACAGTCTCTACAAATACTACTTATCAGCACTGAAAGACGGACAGGAAAGTTATAAGACTTTGCCCCTTGAGATCATTCCAATCGATCCGCCTACATTGCTTTCAATTCAAATGATTTCATTAAATAGTATTTTGCTCAATTTTGATAAAACACTGCACAAGGATTGTGAGCAGGTTTCCAATTTTTATGTGGATATCTATGGATATCCGGAATCAGTTATTCCAACAAACAGTCAGCTCAGCTTGCTTCTGACTTTTGTAGAAATCTTCGACGAGACAGATTCTCCCTTCACAATTGACATTGAAAAAATTGTTGGAATTTTTAACACACCAATGGCAGATACATCAGTTACATTTATGTATCAGGAAGATCTTACCAGACCCTATATAGTCTCAAGCACACTTGAGAACAGCAAAAAAATTCATATAGAATTCAATGAAACTGTTGAACATATCAGTGCTGAAGATGCTTCAAACTATACTCTGCTATTCCCTGAGCAGGCAGCTAACAGCATTTCCCGGATTCAGGTCAATAACGAATCGGTCATACTTACTCTTACCCATAAGATCAAACCTGTTGGCAAACCCTACTTTATTAAGATTTTCAATGTGACCGATCTTGCAGGTAATTGCATTCTGCCCGGGAAAAATCTCATTAAGATCACGATCCCGATCACCGATCTTGATAATGTTACTGTATTCCCAAATCCTGTAACGATTGAAAATGAAGTAATTTATTTCCAGAACTTACCTACCTCGGGCTCTGCTGATTTTTATATATTTAACCTTGCAGGGAATCTCGTGAACAACTTCACAGCAGAATTTCTTTCTGAAGATTATAACAGAGCCGAGTGGAATCTTTCAAATCAATCTGGTAAGAAAGTGGCATCCGGAATGTATTTTTATTTGATAAAATATTTGGATTTATATAAAAAAGGTAAAATTGCAATAATTCGATAAAGGTGAATGATGATTATTACTTATGACTGGCAGCAAAGACTGAAAAAAGATACTCTTGATTTCCTTGAGCACAAGATACCGGACAAGGACTATGATTTTGAAATTATCTATAATGCATATCCTGAACGAGTCAATGGAGAAGTACCTCAGCCCGTGGTCACGTATGTTGCAAAAGAGATGAGAAAAGTTATTCAAAACGATCCTGATACCTATATTGATTTTCTGCTGTTTATTCAAAAAAATAAGGGTGATTACGGCAAAAAGATCTTTAATTACGTGATGAGCAAAGTTGCGTTGAAACATCCCGGCAACTATGATGAAATTTTCAGGAAAGCTCTTAAAGATACTCATGATAAAAGCGAGATAAAGAAAATATATGATAATATTATTCTTCCGCTACTCAAGAAATATCCGGATAAATATATTGATGACGTTATCAACACTGTCCGCCAGGTGCCCAAAGATGATGTCATCGATTGCGCATTTACAACGCTTTGTAAATACATGAAAACAAATGAAGTAAAAGCGAAGACGATCAGTCACAAGATAGACTCCTTTTGGAATTCCGAAAACAAGATGATACGGAACGGTATTGTTCAGATTTTGAAAAATTTATACAAGATTGACAAAAGACTCTACCGTGATACCTACAGATCCTATCAATCAACCTACAATCCAAACTTCATTGAGATTCTTGCAGATTCTATTTCTGAGAATTCACAACTGATTCGTGAAATCGTCGAGAGATGGGAAAAGAGCGGAAATATTCGCATAAAGAAAGCTGCACATACTGCAGAAAAAACCTTGAAAAAATTAAAGAGAACATAATGGCACAAGAATATATATCAAAAGAAGGGCTTGAGAATCTTCGTAAACGTTTAGAACATCTCATTCAAGAAGAACGTCATGCCATCATTGAAGAAATTGGTCGCGCACGGCAATTTGGTGATCTTAGTGAAAATGCAGAATATCATGCTGCCAAAGAAAAACAACGCTTTATAGAAGCAGAAATATCAAAACTTCAGGCAAAGATCGCAAGTCTGAAAGTCATCAATATTGACGATATTGATAAAAACTCAATTCGTTTCGGGGCTATAGTTGAGCTTCTTGATATAAGAAGAAATAAAGTCTTAAATTACAAGATCGTTGGTGAAGATGAAACAGGAAAAACTAAGAGCGTGAGAATGATCTCTTGTAAATCTCCAATTGCGAAAGCGCTTCTCGGTAAAAATATTGGTGAGACAGTCAAAGTAAAAGCTCCAGTCGGCATTTTAGAATATAAAATAAAAAATATCATATACGAGGATTAAAATGAGCTCATATCGCATTGCATGGCTTCCGGGTGACGGCGTAGGAAACGACGTTATGGAAGCTGCTAAAATTATCCTGGAAACCTTAAAACTTGATGCAGAATACATCCATGGAGACATTGGTTGGGAATTCTGGAAAACCGAAGGAAATCCCCTTCCGGACAGGACTATTGACCTTCTTAATAATGTTGATTGTGCACTTTTTGGAGCAATAACTTCTAAACCAAAACAGGAAGCTGAAGCTGAACTCATTCCTGAACTGCAAGGCAAAGGACTGGTCTATTCTAGCCCAATTGTCGGCTTGCGCCAAAAATTCGATCTGCATACAAATCTCAGACCCTGCAAGGCATTTAAGGGAAATCCTCTCAATTACAGAGATGACATCGATATTGTTGTTTTTCGTGAAAATACAGAGGGTCTCTACGCAGGTGTTGAATTCCATCCAGTTCCTGAAGAAGTTTTTAATGCACTTGCAAAAAACAATGAAAAAATGGCGAAATTTGCCAACACACCTCTTGATGATATTGCGATCTCATGCAGAATTTTCACAAGAGATGCATGCCGTAGAATTGTGCGTAATGCCTTTGAATATGCAAAGAAACACGGCTACCCAACTGTAACAATAGTCGAAAAACCAAATGTCATTAGGGAAACTTCCGGCTTAATGGTGCGTGAAGCACGAAAGATCGCCAAAGAATATCCTGAAATCGAATTGTGGGAAACCAATGTCGATGCTATGGCAATGTGGCTGGTTAAAAATCCTCAAAATTACGGAGTGCTTGTTGCGAGCAACATGTTTGGGGATATTATTTCCGACCTCTGTGCTCAGCTTGTCGGCGGACTTGGTTTTGCGGCAAGCGGAAATATTGGAAACAAACTCGCAGTCTTTGAGCCAACTCACGGCAGTGCACCAAAATATGCCGGACAATATAAAGTAAATCCCATTGCCATGCTCATCACAACAAAACTTATGCTTGACTATTTAGGCGAGACTGAAAAAGCTGACCGTCTTATGAATGCCATTGCAAAAGTTATTGAAGAAGGAAAGGTCTGTACTTACGATATGGGCGGCACTTCCTCAACTCTTGACATGGCTAATGCAGTTGCAAAAAATTTATAAAAAAGGAATCTCATGACTAAATCATCAAAAGGTAAAGAACTGCAGGACAAGTTATCATATAAAAAGATGAATTTCTGGAATATATGTTCAGAGAAAGAACGAGAAGATGCTTTTGTATTGGCTGATGAATATTGTGCATTCCTCGATGAAGCAAAAACAGAACGGCTCTCCGTCGAATTTTCTGAGCAAATATTAAAAGCTCATAAGTTCATACCCCTTGATGCTGATGCTCCTAAGAATGCACCTGGTTATTATAGAATAAACCGTGATAAGAACATTACAATTTTCCGAACCGGCAAGAAAGATATTTCAAACGGCTGCAACCTGATCGTTGCACACATCGATGTGCCGCGAGTCGATCTGAAGCAGGTTCCACTTACCGAGGATGGAACCACACAACTCGGGATCATGTTGACCCATTACTACGGCGGCATAAGAAAATATCAATGGATGTCTATCCCGCTTGCGTTGTATGGTGTTGTAATTAAAGAAGACGGTACCCGCATCGATATTTCTATTGGCGATAATGACGGCGATCCGGTTTTCACTTTTGCCGATCTGCTCCCTCATCTTGCAAAGGACTATAACAATAAAAAAATCTCTGAAGCTATTGATGCAGACAAATTACAGCTCCTTTTTGGTTCAATACCTTTTCCTGATGATGAGATAAAAGATAATGTAAAATTGAACTGCCTGAACATCCTTCATGAAAAATATGGTATTACTGAAGAAGATTTTATCAGTGCCGAGATTGAAATCGTACCGGCATTTTCGAGCAAAGATGTGGGCATCGATGCCAGCATGGTAGGTGCTTACGGGCAGGATGACAGGGTGTGTTCCTATACTGCTCTTCGTGCATTGTTAGGCAGCGAAGAACCAATTCTTCCTTCAATCGTATTTCTTGCTGACAAAGAAGAGATCGGCAGTGAGGGTAATACAGGCGCTCGTTCGGATTTCATTCTTGATTTTATTGCTGATATCATTGATTTTCAGGGATATGACAGCTCCAAAATTTTGAGAAAAGTATTAGCAAAAACTAATATTCTTTCCGGTGATGTAACCGCAGCAATAAATCCCTCTTTCAAAGATGTTCATGAAAAACAGAATGCACCTCTCCTCGGCTATGGAGTATGCCTGACAAAATTTACGGGCTCAAAAGGAAAAAGTGGTTCTAACGATGCACATCCCGAGTTCATTGCAAAACTGCGTGCACTCTTTAATTCACACAATATCAACTGGCAGATCGGAGAACTTGGAAAAGTTGACGTGGGCGGAGGGGGTACGATCGCAAAATTTATGGCTGAGCACAATGCAGAAGTCGTTGATTGCGGAACTCCTCTTCTTGCAATGCATTCTCCTTTCGAAATTTCCAGCAAGGGAGATATTTACTCAACCTATAAAGCTTATAAAATATTCTTCGAACACTATGGGGGTTAACGGTGAAAAAATTTTATGTATTCGGTTTATTACTTTTACTTCTTCTGGCTCATTGTGCACAACAAAAGCCATATACTGAAATTCAGCAGCCCGTAAGCCAAAACGAGCAACAGATTCAGTATCTCGCTGAAGTTATAAAAATGAATTCCGATGCAATAGACCAGCAGGAAAAGCAAGTTTCCAGTGATCTTCAGATGCTTAACAGCAAACTCAATCAGATAATAGTGCTCCAATCCAAAGTGTCAAACTTAGAAGTGAAAGTAAACACTCTCGATTCTAAGATCGAAGCCCAAAACCAGATACTGGCTCAGCTTAAATCCAGTCCTGCTGTTGCTAACAATACTCAAACTAAACCCACTACAGAATCAGACGGGATCACACCGGAAAAACTCTATCAGACAGGACGGCAGTATTACGTGGACAATGATTTCAGAAAATCGATCTCCACTTTTTCAGAATTTATCAAGGAATATTCCCAACATGATCTCGCTGCAAATGCACAGTACTGGATCGGTGAATGTTATTATTCTCTCGATCAGTTTGAAACTGCTATCTTCAACTTTGATAAAGTGGTCATTAATTATCCGGAATCCAATAAGATCGTTGATGCGAAACTTAAAATTGCACTCTGCCTGATCGGAATGGAGCAATATACCGGCGCTCTTACTCAGCTCAGAGAAATCCAAAAGCAGTATCCTGATTATGAACGTCTGGATATCGTGCGTGAAAGAATTGTTATGCTGGAGAACAGATAATATGAAAAAATATGTGCTAGCCACCCTGACATTGCTTATCTTTACTTTGATAATTTCTATGAATCTTCTATTTGCGCAAGCACCTTCACCCATGAACTGGGATGAAGAGGAAGAGAATGTCACATTTGAGCGTCCCTTTGAACTTCCGAAAGGTGACTTTAATCCTCATGAAAAAATGATAGAAGCTGATGGACTGTATCAAAAAAGAAAATTCAGTAAAGCCCGAGATATTTATGAGATCATTACGTATATGAGCAAAGGTGATACTCTGGTCAAACGAGCTCAGTACCAACTTGCAAATTGTTATTACAACATGCGCTTGTATGAAGACTCGATCTTCGAATATGAGCAACTCATGCGATTATTCCCATACTCTCAATATAATGAAGATGCAAATTACAAGATTGGCACTGCATGGTTTAAATTATCTTATCCACCCGCGTATGACCAGCAGGAAACGGTAAATGCACTTCAGCAATTCAATCATTTTATTGCACAGTATCCAAATTCTGAACTCATCGATGAAGTTGAAAACATGCGAATCACCTGCACTAATAAGCTGCTGGAAAAGAAATATCTCAATGCTCATATTTATTATATGATGGGATACTATAATGCATCATTGATGTATCTTAACGAAATATTTGATGAGAATATTACCGGAGAGATCGAAGAAAATTCTCTTGAACTTGCTGCGAAGATCTATATTAAAAAGAAGAACTGGGACAAACTTGCTGATATTGGGGAACAATTCTCTTCACAGTATCCCGAACATCCATTTATAGAAAAAATAAACGCTCACATAACGAACTGATAATGAGATTAGGAATACTTGGTGGCACCTTTGATCCAATCCATTGCGGCCACCTTAGGATGGCAGAATATTGCCGCGAAAAACTCCATCTGGATAAAATTTATTTTATTCCTGCGGGTAATCCGCCTCATAAAAAACCATATATACCTTATGATTTGAGAGTTCAGATGCTTCATCTTGCCCTTGAAGGAAAACCTTATTTCGAGATCAGTGAACTTGAAAAGCTGGAGCATACCCGTAATTATACCTACACTTATTACACCTTGCAGAAACTGAAAAAAAAACATCCAAATGATGAGCTCTTCTTTCTTTTGGGAGAAGATAGTGTTGCAGAAATCTCAACATGGTTTAAATATAATGAATTATTGAGTCTCGCTCAATTCATCATTATAAGCAGGCCTGCAGATCTAAAAAATCATTCAAGCAATTTCACCTTCAGCCGGGATCTCTCATACCTCGAAATGCCAATAATCGATATTTCTTCCCAATGTATCCGTAATATGTGTTCAAAAAGACAGTCAATAAAAGGATTTGTCCCAAAAAAAGTTGAAGATTTTATTAAAAAAAATAACTTATATAAATAGAAAGAGGTTTCATGACTAAAAATGTGTATTATTTCGGTAAAATAAAAACCGAAGGCAATAAAACAATGAAAGAAATCATTGGTGGAAAGGGAGCAAACCTGGCAGAAATGTCTAATCTCGGAATCCCTGTTCCCCCAGGTTTTACCTTATCAACGGAAATATGCGATTATTTCAACAAACATAACCGGCACTATCCCGAAAATTTGAAGAAGGAGGTCGAAAATAACATTCATCTTTTGGAAAAGGAAATGAATCTGAAATTTGGAGATACCCACAAGCCGCTTCTTCTTTCAGTCCGTTCCGGTGCTGCCGTGTCCATGCCGGGTATGATGGATACGATCCTTAATCTCGGACTCAATGATGAGTCGGTTAAAGGGTTTGCTGAAACAACCGGAAACGCAAGATTTGTCTGGGATGCCTACCGCCGGCTCATTCAAATGTTTGGAAATGTTGTTCATCAAATTGATTCTGAGCTTTTTGAAGATGTACTTACACGCATCAAAAACATGAAAAAAGTTACACTTGATATTGACCTGAACGCCGATGACCTTAAGCTGGTTGTCGAGCAATATAAAGAAATCTACAAAGAAGAAATGGGTGAGGAATTTCCTCAAAATCCTTACGATCAACTCTGGTCCGCAATCGATTCGGTTTTCAATTCATGGAGTAACGCTCGTGCTATAAAATATCGTGAACTGAACAATATTAAAGGACTTCTCGGCACTGCAGTGAACGTGCAGACTATGGTCTTCGGGAATATGGGTGATGACTGTGCCACAGGTGTTGCCTTCACGCGTGATCCCTCTACCGGCGAAAACAGATTCTTTGGTGAGTTCCTTGTTAATGCACAGGGCGAAGATGTGGTTGCAGGTACTCGAACTCCTCAGGAAATTACAAAAGAAAACTCAATACGGTGGGCAGAGAATAATGATATTCCTCCAAAAGAAAGAATTGAGAAGTATCCTTCTCTTGAAGAATTAATGCCCAATGCTTACAAAGAACTTTATGCAATTCAGAAAAAGCTGGAAGACCATTACAAAGACATGCAGGACCTGGAATTTACTATTCAGAAAGGCACCCTGTTCATCCTTCAAACCCGAACCGGCAAGCGTACAGCAAAGGCAGCAGTAAAAATCGCAGTCGATATGGTGAAAGAAAAAATGATCGATCAGGATACTGCACTTATGCATGTCGAGCCAAATCAGCTTGACCAGCTCCTACATCCCAGCTTTGATGATAAGGAAAAAGAAAAGGCGGAAACCGAGAACCGTTATCTCGCCAAAGGATTACCCGCATCTCCCGGTGCAGCAGTCGGCAAAGTTGTTTTCTACGCTGAGGAAGCAGTTAAATGGAAAGAAAGAAGTGAAAAGACGATCCTTGTACGAACCGAAACCTCTCCGGAAGATATCGCTGGAATGGATGCTTCTCAGGGTATTCTTACGGTACGTGGTGGCATGACGTCTCATGCTGCTGTTGTTGCAAGGGGAATGGGAAAATGCTGTGTTGCTGGCTGCGGGGATATCAATATCGATCTTAAAACAAAGAAATTCTTTGTGAATGACCACGAAATAAAAGAGGGTGACTATATTTCTCTTGATGGCTCTACCGGCGAAGTCTTTGAAGGTAAGATTGGCACAAAATCTCCTGAATTTTCAAAGGAATTTGAACAGCTTATGAAGTGGGCTGATGAACGTGCCAGGTTGCATGTTCATGCAAATGCAGACGCTCCAAAGGATTCCGGCATTGCCCGTGATTTTGGTGCAGTCGGCATAGGTCTTTGCAGAACAGAACATATGTTCTTCGGAGATGACAGGATCGATTATGTTCGCGGTATGATCCTTGCAGATTCTCCCGAAGAAAGAAAATACCCACTTGAAGAATTGAAGAAGAATCAGATCGAGGATTTCAAGGGTATTCTTGAAGTAATGCAGGGCTTTCCTGTAACGATCCGCTTGCTGGATCCACCACTTCACGAATTCCTTCCTGAGCTGCAGGATGAAGAAGAAATCCAAAAATTGAGCAAGAAATTCAAAAAATCAGCTCAAGATCTTAAAGCGAAAATAAGTCAGCTCAAAGAATTTAATCCTATGCTCGGGCATCGCGGCTGTCGTCTCGGTATCACCTTCCCTGATATTTATAGGATGCAGATAGAAGCGATAATTGAATCTGCCTGCAAGCTCAAAGAAAAGGGAATCGATGCCAGACCTGAAATAATGATACCACTTGTCAGCGATGTGAATGAATACACATTTATTGAAAAACAAGCTCATGAGATCGCATCACAGATCATCGAGAAATGCGGTGTTGACCTTCACTATAAAGTGGGTACGATGATCGAAATCCCGCGTGCATGTCTTGTAGCCGATGAGATTGCAGAGCATGCAGAATTCTTCTCCTTTGGCACAAATGATCTAACACAAATGGGTTTTGGCTTTTCCCGCGATGATAGCGTAAAATTCCTCAAACAATATAAAAAGATCGGCATTTTAGATCGTGATCCCTTCCAGTCACTTGACCAGAAAGGCATCGGTGAATTGATAAAGATCGCCATCGGAAAAGGTCGAAAAACAAATCCTAAATTAATAATTGGCATTTGCGGAGAGCATGGTGGAGATCCCAGTTCGATTGAATTCTGCCATAAAGAACACTTAAATTATGTGAGCTGCTCACCCTTCCGTGTCCCTATCGCACGCATTGCCGCAGCACAAGCTGCAATAAAAAATCCAGAATAATGAATATTATAAGTTATTTTAATAAACGCATGAAACTTATGAATATACTCGATCTCAAATTAGCGCAGATCGTTGCAGCACTTGTCATGTGGGTGGTGATCAAGATATTTCCGGTGCTCACAAAAGTTGACTATATTTGGCTTATTATACCAATAGTGCTCATCTCGATTCGTTTGTTTTATGTAGTTTTTGCTAAAAAAGAAGCATAGATTTCGGTCGGGTGATTAGCTCAGCTGGTTAGAGCGCTACGTTCACATCGTAGAGGTCACTGGTTCGAATCCAGTATCACCCACCATT
>JACNJG010000188.1 GCA_014382685.1 Candidatus Cloacimonadota bacterium | reverse complement strand
CCAGGGATAAATTTCACTACCGTAATCAATTCTCTCTTTTGAGATATTGGTAATGTTCTTTATCATTTCTGCAAGATTGCCGGCTATCATTGTTTCATTTACGGGTTTAGAAATTTTTCCATTTTCAATAAGATAACTGTTCTTTGCAACGCCCGAAAAATCTCCATTATCACTGGGATTTCCACCGGAGAATCTGCAGAGCAGCAAACCTTTATCAATAGATGAAACCATATCTTCAAAACCAGCAGTGCCGGGTTCCACAATATAACATCCTCCACTATTCACTGCTTTTGGTTTGCCTGTTTTATTCGCACCATACTGTGAAAGCAGAAAGGATTTCAGCACACCTTTATCAATAAGAGTCATATTTTGAGCTTCAAACCCATCTCTTGTGAAGAAATAATTCTTTGCGATCTCAGGCGAGCGCGGATAGGAATGCAGAGTCAAGGACTCATTTGCAATTTTTTCATTTAGTTTATCTTTATAGATCGAACTCCCTGAAATAAGGGAATAATCATGAAGATATGCTGTGATGTAATATATAAATGATGAAAGGCAGTCAGGTGTTATTATCACATCGCCAACCATTTTCCCGGGGAAAGCAGAAGTATGTATCTGCTCGCCGGACTGCTTGAGAAGCATATCAACAGAAGCATATTCATGAAGTGGTTTATCTAATTCTTTTGATGCAACTCCCGAATAATTAAAGGATGATGCCTTTTCTCCTTCCTTGGAAGTGAACATCACGGAAAAGGAATACAGACCTCGGTTTCCGGCAAAATCAACACCATTCGAATTCTGAATAAGTATGTTGGATTGTGTGAAGTCAACAATCGCTTGCTCTATCATTGTTTTGGGATAGTGTTCTTTTTCATACAGAACAAAATCGTGCAATCTATCATACATCACGTCAAGATCGGCTTTTTCCCTGCCGGCAGTAAATTCCTTTGGTGGCTGCTTATCCGCAATATCATTTGCCTTATCAGGCAAGGAGGATTGGGCAAGTTCAATAACCTGATCAACTGCTTTATTAATAGAATCTTCATCCTTCTTATTGATCTTCAGATCGCCTTTTTGATCATTAATTATTGCTTTGAGCAGAATGCTTGTATCATAGGTAGTGCGCAGGAGTTTCATCTCACCTGCATCGACATTGAGCTCGTGTTTCTTATTGTGTTTGAGATAGCATTGAGCTTTTTCAGCTCCCTTTGTGAGCATTCTATCAATACAATATTTTACTAATTCTCTATCTGATTTCATTATTTACCTCCGATATTCACTTTACATTTCAATGCGGGACCGCCCATTCCAACTGGGATAAGCTGTTTTTTGCCGCACATTCCACCACAAGACCATGCCATATCATCGGAAATCATTGTGATAGTCTTCATCATATCAAAAGCGATACCGGAAATTGTCGTATCTTTGATCGCATTCCCGAGCTTGCCGTTTTTGATCTCATACCCTTGTACGATGCCGAACATGAATTCACTCGTGGAATCCGCCTGCCCGTTTGATGATTTCATAAGGTAGTATCCGTCATCAATCGATGCGATCATGTCTTCCAGCTTGTCTTTTCCAGGGACGATCGCTGTGTTTCTCATGCGGATGATCGGCTCATCGGAGAAGCTATAAGCACGAGCATTGCCGGTAGGTTTTACTCCAAAATGCTGAGCGCTTTCTTTATTATGCATGAAGGTTTTTAATACTCCATTCTCAATAAGAACTGCATCTTTTGCCTGTGTGCCTTCATCATCCACAAAAAGCGGAACGGGGCATAGCTTTCCCATTGCAGTGTGTGCAAAATCAACCATATTAATTATCGGACTGGCAACCTCTTTATTCAGATAATCCGCAGCTACGGAACCGCCAAGCACAATATCTGCCTCGACTGTATGCCCGATGGCTTCGTGAGCAAGTATGCCTGCAAGATCTGGTCCGAAAATACAATCAGAGATACCTGCTTTTGGGTACACACCTTCGGATTTTTTCTTCAGATGTTCATACTGTTTATCGATCTTCTCATACAGATCTTCGGGCTTGCTGAACAGCTCTTCAAACTGTCCGAATCCGCCAAATATCTCATACAGTTCAAATGGCTGCCCATCCTTTGCCAGATTTAATGACGTATAGATCATCGTTCTTGGAACCATTGAATACGCCTGCGAACCTTCTGAAGTGAGTAGTGCTTTTTCCATTTCAAGAGAACGATACACCGTGGTTCTGGCAGTTAAATCCGGATATTTTTTCTCAATATAACCATCGATTTCTCTGAGGAAATCAATCATTTCTTTTTGGGTTTTTCTTTTTTGCTTGGTCATGAAATCTTTTTCAGCCATGCCCACAGAAACGGGAAGTGGCTCTTTGCTTTTCCGTTCTCTGTCATTGAGGTACAGCGCATTTTCTGTAGCAGCTTTGATGACCGTTTTGACAGTTTCATCAGCAATCGTGGGATTGGATGAAAATCCCCACACTCCTTTTTTATAGACGCGTGCAGACACACCACTTTCAGAACTTCTGTTATTTCCCATTATATCGCCATTAACTATTGAAATAGCACAATTTCGATTTTCCTGTATCCGCAATTCAGTATATTCGGAAAACAGGTTATTATATTTTGAGATATCTTTCTCGATCATGAAAACTCCTTTTTATATTCTAAATAATATCTTTTCGCTTTTAAACATCTTGATCATAAAGTAGATGAGTATGCCTGAAAAGATCAGACTGCTAACAGCCGCGATCAAAACAAATCCCCAGGTGGATGATTTGATGAATATTGATTTCATACTTACTACCGTATTAATGATCGGAGCGAAATGCATCCACGCAGGAACTGTTTCACCCATTGAACTTGTACCAATACTCAAAATCAAAACGACCATGTATAGCGGCATGACAAGACCGGCTGCCTCTTTTGAATTTCGTGCATACGTTGCACAGATAAGCACTAATGATACGAGCAAGATCGCAACAGGGATGAGTAAAACTATCAGCTGAATAATTTGGTTGGCGTCCAATATAAAGTCAGACATATCTGCTGAGGAGCGGAACAGATCTTTAAGAAAAAATCTGCCGGCGATCATCAAGCCAATTACAGAACTGATCGCACTTGCAAATGCAGCAAAAACAACTGCACCGAGTTTTCCAATGATTATTGAAGCTCTTTCAACTTGATTGACAAGTAAAATTGCTAGAGTCCCGCGTTCTTTTTCTCCAGACACCGTGTCAATTCCAACCTGCATGGAGCTCACAAAAAGGTACAAAATGATAATGAACGGAAGAAGCGTTCCAAAAACTTTGCCGACCTCGCTCCCCTTTTTTGCGAGATTCACCTGCTCAGGGCTGATCGTTTGATTTGCAGTAACAGGTGTAAGAATTTCTGTTGGGATATCAAGAGATTTTAATCTCAAGGTGATCAATGTGTCAGATAAAGTTTTAATCGCATCGTGTGTTCTTCTATAAAAGTAACCAGAATAATCAGAAGCAGCGTTATAATAAATATGTACATCAAAGGGTTTTATCCCTTCATAAGCAACATCCATATTATCCGGAAAAGTTATTAATAACTGAGCTTCTTTTTCAGTAATCAGTTCCTTCGCAGTTGGAATGTAAGCTTCAGGAATTTCATTGATAGTAACATTCATTTGTTCGTTAATGATATCAACAAACTCCTGATAGATCGGCGATTCCTTTTGCATCTCAGGAGCAATGAAGACTGTCCCATGATAGGATCTTATCTCATTCGATCTGGATTGACTGATCTTACCCATCACAGTATACATGACCGGAAGCATAATAAGTGGAAGCACAACCATAAAGAAGACAGTTCGCTTATCAGTAAAAAGCCGTTTTA
>JACNJG010000216.1 GCA_014382685.1 Candidatus Cloacimonadota bacterium | reverse complement strand
AACAAAAGTGATCAAAGCTTGACATTATTTTCAATGAAATAAGGTAAAGTTAATATATGAATATATGTAATTTTAGAACAAATGACCAAATTGTTCGAAGGAAACAAAAATGATACGGACACAAAAGCACATCTCATTACCTGAACTGAGAATTGATGATATCACTGTAAAACTTCCCATAATCCAGGGCGGTATGGGAGTTGGTATTTCGATGGCGGGACTTGCTTCGGCAGTGGCAAATCAGGATGGTATAGGTGTGATCTCTTCTGTAGGTTTAGGTTTATTGCCGGATAAAAAGATGAAAAATTATCGAGAGGGAAATATCATTGCTTTACGTGAAGAGATCAGAAAAGCAAAACGTCTTTCATCAGGTATTATCGGACTGAATGTCATGGTTGCAGTTTCGGATTATGATGATCTTGTGAGAACTGCATTGGAAGAAGAAATTGATATTTTATTTTTAGGTGCAGGATTGCCCTTGAGATTACCGAGTGGGGTTTCAATTGAGTTTTTGAAATCTGTTAAAACCAAAGTAATACCCATAGTATCTTCAGCAAGGGCTGCAAAGATCATTTTTCAGACATGGGAAAAGAAATTTAACCACATACCGGACGGAGTTGTTGTTGAAGGACCTAAAGCAGGCGGACATCTCGGGTTTAAGCCGGAACAGATCGATGACCCTGCTTATGCACTCGAAGAGATCGTTCCGCAGGTTGTTTCTGTGATGAAACCTTTTAGAATTAAATAC
Source organism: Candidatus Cloacimonadota bacterium (assembly GCA_014382685.1). Lineage (GTDB taxonomy): Bacteria > Cloacimonadota > Cloacimonadia > JGIOTU-2 > JGIOTU-2 > Celaenobacter. The sequence goes on along the minus strand of JACNJG010000216.1, from coordinate 3,127 downwards.
GGGAAGGATCTGCCTGTTATTGCTGCAGGCGGAATCTTTACAGGAGAAGATATTTTTCGATTTCTCCAAATTGGAGCTTCAGGTGTTCAGATGGGCACAAGATTCGTTGCAACCAATGAATGTGATGCGGATATTAGATTTAAAGAGCAGTACATTTATTGTAAAAAAGAAGATATCGTTATCATAAAGAGCCCTGTCGGGCTTCCGGGTAGGGCAATAATCAATAATTTTCTTCGCGATGTAAGCGCCGGAATAAAGAAGCCATTTACATGTCCGTGGAAATGCCTGAAAACTTGTGATTTCAAAACATCGCTATATTGCATTGCAAAAGCTTTGATGAAAGCAAAAATTGGGAATTTAACTAATGGCTTCAGCTTTGCCGGCTCAAATGCTTACAGAATAGAAAACATTATACCGGTAAAAGAACTTATTGAAAATTTGAAGAGAGAATTTGAAATAGCTTATTTGGAACTCACAAAAATTCTTGTGCCGCAATTTGCTTTATAAAAAATTGTAAAACTAATCTAAGTAGTAAACTTGGGTTAAGAGAACTTATTTATAATTTAACTTGACGTGTACTTCGCCTGTAATACATTTTATTACAAATTTAATCTGGAGTTATCATGAGAGAAATTTTAACAATAAGTATTGATAAAGAGCTAAAAAAATCAATAGCTCAAAAAGCTCTGGAGCTCAATACAACACAAAGCGAACTGGTAAAAAAAGCAATACAAAAATACATTATTCATCAAGAGCTTCAAGAATTACGGGAAATGCTCATACCTTATGCAGAAAAAGCCGGCTATTATACTGACGAAGATGTATTTAAAGATATTTCATGAAAATCATATTGGATTCAAATGTGATCATTTCAGCACTTACAACACAAGGGCTTTCTTCCCGAGTGCTTGATCTATGTATTGATAAACATCTGATTTTTACCTCATCCTGGATACTCGATGAAGTAACACGAATATTATCAAATAAGTTCAAAATTGAATCCAATAAATTAACCAGGATCAGAAATTTCCTTCAATCAGCAACCTTAACTATTGAACAGAAAGGTAAAAAACCCGCTCATTGTAGAGATGAAGATGATAATAATATCCTTCATTTAGCAAAACATGTTCATGCTAATCTCATTATAACCGGAGATGTGGATTTATTAATTATGAAGACATACGAAGATATAAAAATAATAACTCCTCGACAATTTATGGAACATTATTTTACTCCCAAAACGTAAAATATTATTTTTATTGACATTCAGATTTAATAATTTCCAAGTTTATCTTGAATAGAATAGTAAAAATTTATATTCAATAATTGAAAAAAAAAATAACAATACGAAAGAGGTGTTTATGAAAAAAGTTATTTTACTAAGTTTGCTTCTCTTCCTGATCGCTTACTCAGTTGCCTGTGCTGTTGAAACAAGGAGATATGCGATCAAATCCGGGCATGTTTTGTATGAGTTAACTGGAAATATCACAGGAGAAAAGGAAGTGTGGTTCGATGATTACGGTATGAAATATTATGAAGAAGAAAATTCTACCTCAACAATCAAGATGTTCGGTATTACAAATACTGAAAAAGAACATACGATTATGATCATGGATGGTGAGACTATTTATGATATTGATATGCTGACGAAAACCGGCAGCAAAGGCACTTTGCCATCCATGGAACAATTACAGGACATGGCAGAGAATATGACCAAAGCAGAGCAAAAGCAGTTTGCTGATGATATCATGAATTCCTTTGGAGGAAAGCATCTCGGAACAGAAAAATTTCTTGGCAAAACATGTGAAGTGATGGAGATAATGGGAATGAAATCATGGATATATAACGGACTGACACTCAAATCAGAAGTGGAAGTAATGGGCATTGTCACAAATGAAACAGCGACCTCATTTAAAGAAAACATCAAAGTACCGGCTTCAAGGTTTGATCCTCCTAAGGGAATTACTTATGAGGATGTTCCTGCCTTTGGAAATATGTTTGATTCGGAAGGTTCCGAAGATGATGAAGAGTATGAAGAGAGCGAATCTGTATCTATCTCTTTTAAGGAATTTCAAAATGGACTGAGCGGTTTGAGCAGTTCAGGTTACATGCAAACCATGATCATGGAGGAAGAAGATCAGTACATTGCCATGTATATGAAAGGCATGGCTGCGTCTATTATGATAACTGCGACTGCAATTGGGGATGCGGATGGGGAAACCGATGAAGGATTTGAATCATTTTCTCATAAGGGACACCAAATGATGTATGCCAAAATAGTTGAAGGGGGAATGAACATATCGGTACTGGTCGTGGTCTATCCACAAAAGAAGCTGCTTATTTCAGTGAACGCTATGACCGATATGTCAAAAGAAGATTTGATTTCCATTGCTGACAATCTGAAATTCTAATTCCTCAAAAAAGGAAATATATGAAAAAACCTATCCTCATTATATTTTTTATACTCATACTTACAGTTTATGCATTTTCCGGAGACATATCTGATTATTCCATACTTGGATTTTCTGAGGATGGACGCTATGTTGCCTTTGAATACACCGGTATTGCAGACGGATCAGCATTTCCATACATCTATGTTCATATTTATGACTGCGAGAAGCATCAACTCGCAGAAGAACCCTATTTCCTAACAGTTCAAATAAATGAGGACGAAGACTTTGAAAAGGGTACGTCCCTGGTGTGGGATATTTCTTATGAAGACATTACGAAGATCAAAGAGAAATATGGAATAGTCGACACATTAAAAGGTGTACCGGTAATGGAAAGAGTGGAATTTTCCCCACCGGTTATTAATTTTGGCATGCAAATTGGACAAAGAAAGATCGTACTGGAAATTGAGGAATATTCCGGTGAAGAATCATATTATGATATGTACAATCCTTCCGGCATTGTAATTACTATAGAAGTTAATGGAGCACAAAAATTATTATTTCAAGCCCAACCAGCAACGGAAATGCACAAGTTTAGATTTGATTATTCGCTCGAGCAAATTGTAGTATTCAAGAACACTGTCGTTGCCATCATTTCCTTTCATGCTCCGGGTTTTGAGGGACATAATATTCGTCAGATGGCAGTGGGGTATATGATTCCATAGGTTAAAGGAATA
>JACNJG010000146.1:16612-20277 GCA_014382685.1 Candidatus Cloacimonadota bacterium | reverse complement strand
TTTAGGAGCGAGAGAGGTGTTGTGGGACGGAAGAGATGATACTGGCGAGCCGGTAGTGAGCGGTATTTATTTTTGTACATTAAAGATGGGCGATAACGAGATTTCATGCAAGAAGATAGTTTTTTTAAAATAGTGGAATCGTTTGGACTGGACTTGAGAGACGAAAATAGTTACGGGATACAAAACATCGGAATGTTCAGCTTGCTGATCTTCCGATTGTTTGATTGCATTCTAAACTCAAACTTGATATATATTGGTTTAGAAAACTTTGAGATGTTTTTTGCTTCTATCCTTTCTGCTCCCGAGTCATTCTATTCGCGACCGACTCGTGATTATTACCACCACAAAAACAAAAAATGTCATTCTTCCCGATATTCGGGTATCGGGAATCCAGTATTTTTACATCCTCTGAATGCCGTTGCCCCTTAGCTGATCTCTTTCAAATATTCTACAAGTTTTTTTGCGACTTCTTCGGGCTCGCCTTCAAGTATCATGGTTTTCTTTTCTAATGTTGGAGTATAAATTTCTTCGACCTGTGTGGGTGAGCCGTTCAGCCCAATCCTTTTTTCGTCAAGATCGAGGTCTTCAAATGTCCAAACAGGTATTTCGGCTTTTTTTGCTTTCATCTTTGTGCGCAAAGAGGGAAGTCGAGGTTCATTAATATCCTTCACAACAGTTAGCACGATCGGGAGTTGTGATTCGACCACATCAAAGCCGTCTTCCATCATTCTGTGAGCAACGATCTTTCCGTCTTCTATAGAATCTATCTCTTTCACAAAAGCGATCTGCGGAATATCAAGATGACTCGCAACACCCGGTCCTACCTGAGCTGTATCCCCATCAATAGCTTGTTTGCCAAACAGAATTATATCATAATCCCCGAGTTTTCTTATTGCTGCGGAAAGTGTGTAACTCGTTGCGAGTGTGTCAGAGCCGGCAAATTTTTTATCGGAAATAAGAATTGCATTATCAGCTCCGAGCGCCAGTGCTTCGCGCAAAGCATTTTCTACCTGAGGAGGTCCCATACTGATGACAGTTACAGCTCCGCCATGAGCTTCCTTGATGCGCAATGCTTCTTCCAATGCATACATATCAAATGGGTTGATGATGCTTTCCACACCTTCACGAATAAGTGTATTGTCTTCAGGATTTATCTTAATATCAGTAGTATCCGGAACCTGTTTTATACAAACTATAATGTTCATTTTATTTCTCCTACAAATAAATATATAACCACGAAAAACACGAAAAGCACGAAAGAGTTTTTTAAGAAAAATATTCTTTTAAACTTCATTTTATTTATTTCGTTTATTTTTTTAGTTCATAATACAACACTATTAAAAAATCCTGAACCCATTTTTTCATATACTTCAAAAATTGCACACTGAATTGCATTATTCTTTTCTTTCAAAATAATTTATGTCTAACATAATTTGCATTAATTGTCCTTCAAATGCTTTCTGTATTTTTATTACATTATCATAAATACTTTCAACCAAGAAAGTTGAGTTTAAGAAAAATATTCAATAAAAATTCATTTAATTTTTCGCGTTTTTCGTGATTTTCGTGGTTAATAAAAATTTTTTACAGCGTACCAAGAATTTTATCGTCAGATCCCAGAAGGAGGGTACAATCACCTTTGAGATCAAGAGCACTCAGTTCTACATTCTTTCCGATGATGCTTTCGACGATCTTGCCTTTTACATTCCGTATGATGGAATTTTCCAGGATTATGGAATTTTCAATATTAACATTTCTTATTTCAGAGCCGTTTCCTATGCATGTATTAGGAAGAAGTGTGGCGTTCTCGATCTCGCAGTTATCACCGATGATAACGGGTCCCTTTATCGTGCACTTTCTCATTTTAGAGCCTTTTCCAATATAAAAAGTCCCGTCGAGAATTGAATCTTCATCAAGATCACTATCTCCTGAGATGTGCCAGCCGTTGAGCTTACTGCATAAATATCTGTTCGCATCGATAATATCCCTCGGTTTTCCGGTATCCAGCCATTTACCGTGTAGTATTTCACCTTTGACGATCAAATCTTTATCTATAAGTCCTTGTATCGCATCGGTTATTTCGTACTCATTCCGCCAGGAAGGTTCGAGCTCATCGATCGCCTGAAATAAAACCTTATCAAAGATATACACGCCTGCAAGCGCCAGATTTGACAGAGGTTCTTTTGGTTTTTCTACGACTTTTATTATCCTATCTCCATCAAGAACTGCGACCCCGAAACGCTGCGGATCATCCACTTCTTTCAGATTTATTATGCATGAGGGCTTTTCTTCATTATATCTACGCACAAGATTGGTGAGGTCATCTTCAAAAATATTATCCCCAAGAAAGACCATGAAAGAATCATCTCCCACAAAATCCTGTCCCATTTTGACAGCGTGTGCAAGTCCTTTTGGTTTATCCTGAACGATATAGGTTACCTTCGCACCGAGCTGCGAGCCGTCACCAACGGTTTCTCTTATCTGTTCCTGCATATAGCCAACGATCAGTCCGATCTCTGTAATGCCGAGATTTACCAGCTTCTTAATGATATGGAACACAATAGGCACGTTTGCCAAAGGTAAAATATGTTTTGGCATCGAGTATGTAAGTGGCTGCAAGCGAGTTCCTTTTCCTGCACAAAGGACCAATGCTTTCATAGAAAAACCTCCGAAATAAATTTTGTTTTCGACATTTGAAATAGAGCGATTCTGAGTGTCAATGAATACGTGGAAGACGAAGGGTGAAGAGAGAAGAGAGAGGAGTGAGGAGCGAGGAGCGTGGAGAGAGGAGAGAAGGGTGAAAAGAGAAGAGAGAAGAATGAGGAGTGGGAATCCAGTATTTGTAACGCAAGATTCCAATCTTGCGCATCTCAACATACTCAACAACGGAATGTTGAGTTACAATTTCATTCATTTGCCCATTCACTAATTACAAATTTACTGGTTCACTAATCCATCACTTCACCAATTTCAAATTTATAGTTTCCAGTTTCCAGTTTCCAGTCTCCAGTTTCAATTTTCCAGTTTCAAATTTCAAAAATATTGACGTTCTATATGCTGAATCCTATTTGCAACCATGAACGAACAATAATGATATAGAAATAAAAACAAGAGAGCATATTGATGTCTGAGAATATTAAAAAATGGTTGGAGAATGGAGAGCAAAGTAATATCACAAAGGATGTGACTGAGATCGTTTCTGAATTTAAAGGTAATGATTTTGAAAAGATCATAAGCATTTTAAATTGGATGAACAAAAACCTGAAAAGATGCACTGATCAGGATAAAGTATTGAAAATTTTTGCCACGAGAAATGTTTCTGAAGTTTTAAAAGATATGCTGAGTACCGGATGTCATGATGATGCACTCATTTTTACAACATTTTGCAGAGCAGTGGGAATACCGGCGAAATATGTGGTAGGTATCAGTAAACTTAATCCGAAAAACAGCGGTCATTGCGTTGTGGAGCTTTATCTGCCAGCTGGCGGATGGATTCTTGTAGATCAATCGAGAGGAAGCGTGTACATCGATCCTCAGCGGAGCGATTTTTATAGAATGAATTTTATCGTAGGCAAGGGTTTGGATTCGTGGGATGTGGGCATAAGCTCTTTTAAAACATGGGAAGAGAAAGCTGATAGAATAATTGAACTTATTTCAAAAATATA
>JACNJG010000146.1:8969-16275 GCA_014382685.1 Candidatus Cloacimonadota bacterium | reverse complement strand
TAATTCACCATTTCACCAATTTCTTGACAGCTAAATATAATTCTCTTCGAACATTACGTAGATAAAAGATCATGAAAAATGAATGTTTTTAAAGACAAAAAATAACTTATGAAAGCAAAAGCGAAATGAGCTGTTCAAGGAAATTGGACATAAAAAATCCCCGTGTCGAGCTGGTCAGTTTCGGTGATAGTATTCCAAACGGCACTTTCACCATCCATTCCAGATTTCGAAGAACTATAAATTTTCATAATAATGAGCTGATCATTTCAATTGTGAACGAAGAAATTGGCGACGGACCGCTCAATATTATTGTAAAAGGGCTCGATCTTCAAAAAGTACATTTCCTCAATATCTACAACAATATCCTGACGATCAATAACATACAAATTCTCATTAATGAAATCGTGAAGTATAGTTCAAGATTATCTCTGAAAGCAATTAGTATTTCCAAATTTACTGATAATCTGGCATTTTTGCAAACTGCTCTAGCCAAATTGTGTGCACCAAAAAGTCTCGGCTTTCTTTTAGATGAGAAGCAAAAAATGAACTTCACATCGGGCTTTGAAAAAGAATTTGTAAAAAGAATGAGAGCTGGTGTAGAACTGATACTCGAAGGCACAATGACAAGTTTAGAAAACGGGATTTCGACAATGAAAGGGTGCGGATTCGGGCTCACTCCAAGTGGCGATGACTTCATCTCAGGTTTGCTTTCTGGGCTCTCTCTGAAACAGGAATTATTCGGAAAGGATCTATCTGAAGTAAGAAATGCGATCTATAACACAGCTCAAGGTGAAAATCTTATCTCAAATACTTTTCTCTATCTCGCAAAAGAGGGGCTGTTTGTCGAAAGGTTTAAGAATTTTATCAATTCCCTTTTATATAAAGGGCAGGAAGAAATATATACAAATATTCAAAAAATGTTAGATGTTGGAGAAACCTCGGGCTCTGATATGCTCGTGGGGTTCATTTTTTCATTTAAGAAAGCGGGTGACCTGTGGTAGTGAAAGGTAAAATAAAACGAGGGGAATATTTTGATTCTGTTACTCTGATGCTCGTTGCGAAACAGATCAATGGGATCGAAGGAATTGCAGATGCTGCAGTTGTGATGAATACTGAAGAGAACAGATCGATCCTGAAATCTTCAGGACTGCTTATTTCCGATTTTGATGATGCGAAAGCATCTGATCTTTTGATATGCCTGAAAGCAGAAAATGATGAAGTGGCAGAAAAAGCAATGCTGCAAGTTGATGAGGTTCTTGAAAAGGTTCGGCACTCGATCAGAGATACTGAGGATTTTTTACCAAAAAGCCAAGAAACTGCACTTGGTACGATGCCGGACGCAAACCTGGCACTAATTTCGATTGCAGGTAAATATGCTACGAACGAAGCAATGAAAGCATTGAAGAAGGGGCTTCATGTCATGATATTTTCGGATAATGTCCCGATTGAAGATGAGATCCGGCTAAAGAAATATGCGTGGGGAAAAAACCTTCTTGTGATGGGACCAGATTGCGGAACTGCGATAATAAATGGCATTCCACTTGCTTTTGCAAATGTAGTGAACAGGGGAAATATCGGCATCGTGGCAGCTTCGGGAACCGGCTTGCAGGAGATAAGCTCGATCATTTCCAATAACGGCGCAGGGATTTCTCAGGCGATCGGAACAGGAGGAAGAGATGTGAAAAAAGAGGTTGGCGGGATCATGTTCTTTGCAGCTTTGGAAGCATTGAACCGTGATGAGAATACAGAAATAATTGTGCTTGTATCAAAACCTCCAGCCCCTGAAGTCCTCAAGAAAATATTGGAAAAAATAAAAAATATTACCAAACCTGTCATTGCGATCTTTCTTGGTGCTGATGAAAAATTATTTGAAGGTTCAAAGGCAATTTCAGCAAAAACTCTTGAAGAAGCAGCGTTTATTGCAGTGAGTTTAGCACAGAAAAAGGATAAAAATTCATTTCAAAATATTATTGTAAAAAGACAAAAGAGAATACGAGAAATTGCACTAAATGAGGTGAATACAAAGACCAAAGAGCAGAAGTATCTTCGCGGACTTTTTTGCGGTGGCACTCTTTGCGAGGAAGCACAAATTATCTTTAAAGACCTGATCGGGGATGTGTACAGCAACATGTCCTCAAGGGAAAAATTTCAACTGAAAGATTCATGGGAAAGTTACAGGAACACGGTTATTGACATGGGCGGAGACGAGTTCACTGTTGGCAGACCACATCCGATGATAGATTATTCCTTGCGGAATAGAAGAATTTTAAAAGAAGCAGAAGATCCGGAAGTTGCAGTCATACTTTTCGATGTTGTGCTTGGATACGGATCGAATATGGAGCCGGCAAAAGAGCTTGTTCCTGTCATAAAGAAAGCGAATTCTATTTCACCGACTGGTCAGATTTCCTTTGTATGTTCAATAACCGGTACGGAACATGATCCTCAAAACAGAAATGATGTGGAAAAAAGTTTGAAAAAAGCCGGAGTGCATGTCATGGAATCCAATGCTGCTGCATGTGAGCTATCAGGTTTGATCATCAAAATGCTTTCGGATGAAATCTCAAAAAAGGAGGATCCTCATGGCAATAAATGACCTCTTTGATAAAGATTTAAAAGTAATAAACATCGGACTAACCTCCTTCAAAGATAGTCTGGAAGAAGTTAATGTGAATGTTGTACAGGTTGACTGGAAACCGCCTGCGGAGATAGATGAAAAAACTATGGAAATCATATCATCACATGGTTCGTATATTGAAAAGCAGAATGAAAAAAGTTTGAAGAAGATTTTAAGCGGAACGCCGTTTCTCATCGATCTGGCAAAGGCGATAGATGTGATACCCGGTATGAAAAAAAATATGATACTCCATGCCGGACCGCCAATAACCTGGGACAGGATGTGCGGACCAATGAGAGGGGCGATCATCGGGGCTCTGATATACGAAGGAATGGCTGAAAATCCTGAAGAAGCAGAGAAAATTGCAAATTCTAATGAAATTGAATATTCTCCCTGTCATGAACATAGCACAGTTGGTCCGATGGCAGGAATTGTATCTGCCTCGATGCCGGTTTTTATTCTGAAAAATGAGGAATATGGGAATCATGCATACTGTACGATGAACGAAGGACTCGGTAAAGTGCTTCGCTACGGCGCTTTCAGTAAAGAAGTGATCGGAAAACTGAGATGGATGGAAGCGGTTCTTTATCCTGCGTTGAAAAGAGCAGTGAGGGAACTTAGCAAGATCGATCTGAAGAACATCATTGCTCAAGCGTTGCACATGGGGGATGAAGTTCATAATAGAAATAGGGCTGCGACATCATTATTTTACCGCCAGATCGCACCGGCTGTTATAAAGACAAATGATACTGATATTGCAGTAGAAGTGCTCGAATTCATTAATGGCAATGACCATTTCTTCTTAAATCTATCTATGCCTGCTTGCAAAGTTACGCTCGATGCTGCCCGAAATATCAAGGGAAGCAGTGTAGTCGTGGCAATGACACGTAATGGAACGGATTTCGGGATTCAGCTTTCCGGCACAGGCGATGCATGGTTTGTTGGTCCTGCACCAATACCCGATGCGCTTTTTTTTCCGGGATATACAAAAGATGATGCAAACAGGGATATTGGGGATAGCTCTATTACGGAAACGAATGGGCTTGGTGGTTTTGCAATTGCATCGTCACCGGCGATCGTTCAATTTGTTGGTGGAACAGCAAAAGATGCGCTGAATTATACTCAGGAAATGTATGAGATCGCTGTTGGTGAAAATAATATATATCAAATCCCCTCTCTGAATTTTCGTGGAACTCCAACCGGAATCGATGTTATAGAAGTAGTAGAAAAAGGCATCTTGCCCTTTATTGATACAGGCGTTGCGCATAAAGAAGCAGGTATCGGACAGGTCGGAGCCGGAGTGCTGAGCGCTCCGATGGAACCTTTTACAAAAGCCCTGAAAGGTTTAGCTGAATCATTAGAAAAGAAAAAATAATTAAAATAAAAAATGTAAGGAGTCATAATGAACAATAACGAATTTCTGGAATTTATGGATAAGGTGCGAGTGTATGATCTGACACAGCGACTGAGCATTCATACACCGCCGTGGCCCAGTTATATGCCGTTGCAGATCCAATATTTTAAAAGACTTGCCGGCGCTCATATGGGTCAGGGAGCGAACGGACAGATAATTAAAACAAGTAATCATGTAGGTACGCACATCGATGGGCAAATTCATTTTTTTGGCAGTGGTAAAACTATTGGAGAAGTTCCTATTAAAGATTGGATTGGGCAGGGAGTTGTGGTTGATATCTCCGATGAAGTTGAAGATTACTCTCTCTACTCACCGGAAATGCTGATGAGTAAAGTTGAGATCAAAAAAGGAGATATTCTCATAATAAACACAGGATACCATCGCTATAGCTGGGATCAGCCGGAATCCGATGAGGTTCGTTATTTTGTCAAACATCCGGGTCCTGATCCCGAATTTCACAAATGGGCTCTAGAAATGAAATTCAAATGGATCGGTGTAGATTGCGGAAGTGCAGATCACCCGATGAATACGATCATCAGAGATTGGCATCCGAAATCCTTTATTGAAGCTGATAAAAAACTCCAAGCAAAATACAATAAAACCTGGGATGAAATGTTCCCACTCGAAGAATACTACCAGGTAATGCATTTGAATCTTTTCCCCAAAGGATTGCTTCACGCAGAAAATCTGGGTGGTGAACTGAATAAAGTGAATAATAAACGTGTCTGGATCGGGCTATTCCCTTTGCGCGGTATTGAATTGGAATCATCAATGTGCCGAATAGTTGCTCTTGAGCAGCCGGAATAGAAAGGGTTTTAGCCATCCGACTTCATTACACTTCAGTCTCCATTTCATTACGACTTGACAGGACGCCATGACAAGCGAAAGATGCGAAAAAAGAAAAAAACTATATAAAAAGTGTTTTAACACTTCATTTTAAAGCAAATAGATGGATCTAAATAAAACAGAGAAACAACTTCTATACTTGATCAATATGGTTGAAAGATCAGGAAGAAAGGTTAATAAAGAAACTATTAACGCGACCGGAAAGAAAGTCTATGATGAGAACTTATTAGAATTATCAGAAGCTTACAAATCACTTATCAAAAATAAGTTTGTTAAGGAAGTCGATAAGGAATATTCTTTAACAAATAAAGCTAAGAAATCTCTTAAAAGAATAAGAGCCAATAATTTTGGAGAGTTGTTAGTTAAAATAGAAAAAAGTAAAGTGTATGGTAAATTCTGTGAGCTGGTGCATGGAAAAAATATTACTCAATTCAATATGATGAGTATGCATCAACTTAACAAATTACTGGAATTAATGAAGTTAAACCGACATCATAAAGTTTTGGATCTAGGTTGTGCGTCGGGAACAATTACCGAGTATATTTCTGATGTAACAAAGGCACACATAACAGGTATTGATTATGCAGAAAAAGCAATTGAATGGGCGAAAGAAAGAACAAAATCTAAAAATGACCGTTTGAAATTCATAACAATGGATATTGATACAATTGATTTTCCTGAAAAATCTTTCGATGCGATCATCTCAATTGATACACTTTATTTTGCGGAAAATTTAAAAGATACTGTTCTACAAATGAAGGGGCTTTTAAAACAGAATGGAATAATGGGAATTTTTTATACCCGGATGATAAAGCCCGATGATTCTCAAGAATCATTACTTCCTGATAAAACTAAATTAGCTGAGATTTTGAAGGAACAGAATTTAAAATATCAAACCTGGAATTTTACAGAAGAAGAGAAACATCATTGGAGAAAATCAAAAGAAGTTGCCGAAACGTTAAAAGAAGAATTTGAAAAAGAAGGTAATATTCAAATTTATTTATCCAGAATTCGTGAATCAAATAAGATTCTCGAGTTTGTCGAATCAGATCGACTCAGCCGTTATCTTTATTTTGTAGAACTTTAATTATGAAAGGAAGTTTTTAGTGATTACAAAAGATTTTGAATATTTCAAACCCAAAGATATGATCGAAGCAATTAATCTTCTTTCAAAATTTGGGGAAAAATCGAGAGTTCTTGCAGGTGGCACCGATCTTGTGGTGCAGATGAAAGAAAATATCGAAACACCAGATGCTGTGATAGATATAAAAGGAATAAAAAACCTGCACGAGATCCTATTCGAAGACAATACACTCGTTATCGGTGCATGTGTAACCTTTTCAGAATTGATCGAATCGGAGATCATCAAAAAATATTTTCCTCTAATAAAAAATATGTCAAAAAAAGTTGCTTCAATTGGAATTCGTAACAGAGCCACAATTGTAGGAAATATTTGCTCCGCTGTTCCATCTGCTGATTCTGCCCCGATCCTGCTCGTGTATGATGCTGATATTATTGCGAAAAGTTCTTCTATAGAAAGGACCATTTCTATCACAGACTGGTTCACAGGTCCTAAAGAAACAGGTCTGCATGATGATGAGCTTGTGACCGGCATTGCAATTCGGTTTCCAGAAAAAAAACATTCAGGATGTTATGAGAAACTTGGAAGATATTCCGGAGAAGATCTTGCACAGGCAGGAGTGTGTATTTTGGCATTTGAAGACCTCATTTACAAAGTTGCATTTTGTGCTGTGGGACCTGTTCCAAAGAGAGCTTTCAGTGTCGAAGAAATTCTGAATGGCAAAGAGATTTCCGATGATTTAATTGAAGAAGCGAAACAGCATTTACTTAAGGAAATTTCTCCAATTTCTGATATCAGGGCAACAGAAGAATATCGAGCTCATATGATGGGTGTGATGTTCGAAAGAGGATTAAAGAAAGCGATCTCTCAGATTCATGGAGGTGGAAATGTCTGAAATACATTTTATGCTGAATCATGAAAATAGAGCTGTTAATGTAGAGCCGAACGAAACACTTCTCGATGTGCTGCGTGAAAAATTGGGCGTGAAAAGTCCGAAATGCGGTTGCGACAGAGGAGATTGCGGTGCTTGCAATGTCCTCCTGAATGGACAGAGTGTCAGAAGCTGCCTTATCCTTGCTGTCGAGGTTGATGGACAGGAAATTATCACTGTTGAAGGAATTTCTATGCACGGCTTAACCAAAGTGCAGGAAGCAATGATCGATAATAATGCTTTCCAGTGCGGATTCTGCGCTCCGGGTATCATAATTTCTGCTACGGAATTACTGAATAATAATCAACATCCGACCATGGATGAGATCAAAGAAGCTCTGTCCGGTAATTTGTGTCGCTGTACTGGCTATCTGCCGATTCTTGATGCTATGTTAAAGGTTTCAAAAGAAGATGTTCACGC
>JACNJG010000146.1:0-8691 GCA_014382685.1 Candidatus Cloacimonadota bacterium | reverse complement strand
GAAAGAAAACGCAGAGAACGCAAAGTAAATAAATGAAAAAAAGAAGCTTAAACTTGAAAGAGTTATTTGATGAAAAATAATGAAATTAGTAATTGTTTTGTTATAGCAAATTTTTATAAAATTTCTCAGCGTACTTTGCGAGAAACTCCGCGCCCTCTGCGTGAAAAAGAAGGAATAAATGACAGAAAATGAAATAGCCACGAAAATTATTGGAGTTTGTATAAATCTTCATAAAACTCTTGGTCCAGGTCTATTAGAATCAGTTTATGAAAACACTCTTGCTTATGATTTAAAAGAAATTGGGTTTGATGTTAAACAACAAGTTACAATTCCTATAATTTATAAAGAAGTAAAAATTGAAGCAGCTTTCAGGATAGATTTATTAGTGAATGACAAAGTAATTATTGAACTAAAATCAGTTGAAAAATTACAACCTGTTCATTATGCACAAACTTTGACATACCTGAAATTATCAGGCAACAAATTAGGTCTATTAATTAATTTCAATGTAAAGCTCCTCAAAAATGGAATACATAGAATTGTAAATAATTTGTGAAAAGTTCACGCGGAGAACGTAAAAAGGCAAAAGTTCACGCGGAGACCGCAGAGAGGAAAGAAAAAGCGGAGAACGCAAAGATGAAAATGGTTATTATTAATAATTCTCTGCGACCTCTGCGAAATTCTTTGCGTACTTTGCGAGAAACTCTGCGCCCTCTGCGTGAAAATAAGGAGCAATAATGGAAAAATTGGAATATGTTGGGAAGTCGGTTGTCAGGATCGATGGAAAAGAAAAAGTAAGCGGTGCAACTCGTTTTACTGATGATCTCGAATACGGACCAAATATGCTCTATGCTGCTCTTGTGGAAAGCACGGAAGCTCATGCACTCATAAAGAACATCAATACCTCAGAAGCAGAAAAATACCCGGGCGTAATTCAGGTTTTCACAGGTAAGGATTTTCCATATAAATTCGGGCTTTATATGAAGGATAGGTATATCTTTGCTATGGATAAAGTCCGATTTGTCGGGGAACAGATCGCAGCAGTCGTTTCACGCGATAAGAGAGTAGCGGAACGGGCGGCAAAACTTGTAAAGGTAGAGTATGAACCGTTACCTGCAATTTTTGATCAAATGGAATCGCTCAAAGAGGATGCTTTTCTCATTCATCCCGATTTGGGGAATTACACACATGTTCCCTGGTTTTTCCCCAGAGCAAAGACCAATATTGCACACTGGCGCAAGACCAGAAGAGGTGATGTGGAAAAGGGCTTTGCAGAAGCAGATTATATTCTTGAGGATACCTATCGAGTTCCGAGATATGCCCATTGCCCGATTGAAACTCATGCTGCAGTTGGCTTATGTGATCTATCTGGCAGATTGACAGTCTGGGCGTCATCCCAATCACCTCATACACAGAGAAATCTATTTGTAGAAGCGCTTGCTCCGCTTGGTTTTACTCATAAAGATGTACGCGTGATAGCTCCTCCTATCGGTGGGGGATTTGGCGGTAAAGCCGGTGTGTCTATGGAAATTCTCGCTGCTGCGATGGCTACCAAACTAAGGGGAAACCCCGTACAGGTTATCTGGTCACGTGAGAAAGAATTTTATAATACTTCGCAACGGCTCGGCGTCATAGCGAAGTTGAAGATCGGCGTGAAAAAAGATGGCACTTTCACGACAATCGATCATCGACTTTATTGGGATGCGGGAGCTTCTGCAGAATACGGAGCCAATGTAGTAAATGCTATTGGTTTATCTGCAACAGGACCATACCGCTTCAGGAATATTCTCATAGACTCGGTATGCCTGTACACGAATCTTCCTCCATGTGGAGCGTATCGCGGATTTGGCTACTCGGAGTTCATGTTCGGATTGGAATCACATATCGACAGAATTGCTGCTCATCTCAAGCTCGATCCTGTAGCGCTCAGGAGAAAAAATGCTATCAAAGAAGGAGATACTCTGGCTTATGGAGTGCCCATGAATCCCAGCGGTTTAATACAAGCTATTGATGCAGTAGCAAAAGAGATTGAGTGGGGTAAAAAGGTGGAATCCGATGATCCGAATACAGTGATCGGAAAGGGCTTTTCTCTGCTCTGGAAAGCTCCAGCGATGCCCCCGAATGCGTCTTCTGCCGCATTTATCAAATTCAGTGAGGATGGCAGTATAAATATTCTGGTTTCGGGCATGGATATGGGACAGGGATTTCTAACTGTTATGGCTCAGATCGCTGCTGAGGTCCTCTCAGTGCCTGTTTCCAAGATAAGAACGGAAAATCCTGACACAGACAAGAATCCCTATGAGTGGCAGACTGTAGCTTCACATGTAACCTGGTCCTGTGGAAATGCAGTGCGAAATGCAGCTCTGGATGCAAGAGATCAAATCTTTGAGATCGTGTCACGAGCTTGCAATATTTCTAAAGATTCGTTGTTTTTAAAAGATGAAAAAGTTAAATGCAAAACCAAACCGAGTTTCGAATTGCAGCTCAAAGATTTCGTGATCAACGGAATCCAAGCTGAGGACGGCACTTTTAAGGGCGGACCAATTCTCGGAAAAGGCATCTTCATGCCGGAGTTCACCTCTGCGAACAGCGATCCGGAAACAAGCCAGGGCGGTCATCCAAATGTGCATTATACTGTTGGTGCAGCAGCGATAATTCTTGAAATTGATAAAGAAACAGGAAAAATGCATGTAAAAAAAGTGGCGGAAGCGATAGATGCAGGCAAGGCGATCAATCCCGATCTGGTAAAAGGGCAGATCACAGGTGGATTGCTGCAGGGACTTTCTACAGTGCTCTATGAAGATATGCGATATGATGAAAAGGGCAAACTTCTCAATCCAAATTTTACTGACTATAAAATTCCCACTTCAAAAGATGTTCCTGATGAAATCGTACCCATCATTATTGAGGTTCCCCAGCCGGATGGACCATTTGGAGCGCGTGGTGTGGGTGAGCATACAATGATCCCGGCAGCTCCGATGGTTGCAAATGCAGTTCAGGATGCCCTTGGAGTCAGGATCAAAACTATGCCTATTACTGCGGAAAAGGTTGCACTTGCTGTGATCAAAAATAGAAATAAGCAAAATCAAAAATAAAGTATTCATCAAAATAATTATCACGGAGGATATAGTATGGATATGGAATTAGAACAAATGTTACGACCTGCGGAGTTTGATATGCCGGAATATCCCGCAAAAGTCATTACTCTGGCAACAGGCGGACAGATGGTTGTCCGTGCTGCAACACGTAGAGATGTGCCGACGATCATGAAGGCAGTCAAACCAACTATAAAGATCGAGCGGGATTTCTATGATGTGGTTGGCTCACGTGTGTATGCCGAGCTCCTTGCATGGAATAAATATCGCTACAGAAATTGCTATGTGCTTCTCGGGCAGATCGATAATATTCTTGTGGGTGTGGTTAATGGACGGATGCTAACAGATAAGATCGGCATCAGTTTGCATACCTTGGCAATTGAGCGTGGCTTACGCATTGGTGCTCATCTTTATGCTGCAAAAATGGAACATCATATTGAATTTCTGAACCAGGACGAAGTGTGGATCACTGCGGAATCTCCGATTGGATTCAGAAGATGGATGATCGAATATGATCTGATCAAACAGCAGGGTGTGCAGCACGAACTTGGCGGAGCGGATTCTTTTAAGTTAACAAGAGATTTGTATTTCAAGTGCAAATCTCGGCTTGTTGCAGGATCGCGACCATGTCCCGAAGACCTGCTTGAAAAGGCAAAGGGCGAGATCATTATTGCTGATGAAGAATCAATTGTCACTCAGATCTGCGGTGCGAAAGGAGCGTGGTCAAAATGAGAAATGTAGCAATAATAGGCGTTGGAATGACCGATTTCGGAAGGTTAGAAGATGATACTCTGATGGATATTCTGTCTTCCGCTTCACTCCATGCAATTGATGATGCTGGTATCGATCCTAAGCTGATCGAGTTGGTATATGTTGCAAATATGGGCGGTGGTATATTGAACCACAGAACAGCTATTGCCAGCGGTCTGGTTGATAATATTGGGCTTATCCCTGCTGCTGCTGACACCATTGAAAATGGACCTGCTTCTGGCGGCTCTGCTATCAAAAACGGTGTTATGGCTGTGGCTTCCGGCTATTATGATTTTGTCCTCGTAGTCGGTGGGGAAAAGATGAGGGATGTCAGCGGTTGGAGAGCTACAGATTTTGTGGCTACTTTGACTCATCCTGATGCGGAATATATTTATGGAATCACTTTACCCGGTATGGCTGGAATGTTCGCGAATCTGTATATGGAAAAATATGGATATACACGTCGGCACCTGGCAGAAGTCGCAATAAAAAATCACAAGAATGCACTCATGAATCCCTATGCTCATGTGCAAATGGATATTGCGATGAAAGGTATTCTTGATTCACCAGATGCAGCTATAAATAATTCACCTCTTGCAGAGCCCCTGCATTTATTTGATTCCTGTCCAGTGAGTGATGGAGGAGCTGCAATTATTCTTTGTCCCGAGGATCGAGTTAAGGAATTCAATAAACCAGTGATATGCGTTGCAGGATTTGGACAAGCGACAGATACACTCACTTTGGCAGAAAGGGACGATCCGACTGATCTGAAAGCTGTTACTCTTGCATGTGAGCAGGCATACAAAAGAGCAGGCATAACTTCAAAGGATATTGATTTTGCTGAACTACACGACGCATTTACCATATTGGAAATCGCTGAAGCAGAGCATGCTGGTCTGTATAAAAAAGGTGGATATAAAAAAGCTATCGAGTCCGGAGAAAACAAGATCACAGGCAGTCTGCCGATCAATCCTTCTGGTGGATTAAAATCGAGAGGTCATCCTGTGGGCGCTACAGGTGTTGCTCAAGCAGTAGAAGTTACATGGCAATTGCGTGGTGAAGCAGGCGAAAGACAGGTTAAGAATGCCAGAACAGCATTAACAGTGAATTTCGGTGGATTCGGAAACAATGTCGTTGCTCTCGTGCTAAGAAGGGGGAAATAATGAAAAGAAAAAATGATAAAGCATATAAATGTAAAAAATGCGGCAGAGTTACCTATCCTGAGCGTGTTGTATGCCTTAAATGCGGAAGCAGAGAATTTACAGTCCTACCCTTCACAAATGAATGCACATTGCTGACTTTTTCCCAGATCTTTCAGTTGCCATGGGGGATCAACGACAGATACCTGACTATCGGTGTGTGCCAGTTCGACAACGGCATAAAAGCAATGGGTAGGATCACAATTCCGGAAGTTAAGAATGGTATGAGAATGAAGGCAAATTGGAAATTATTCAGACAAATTGCCGGCGAAGACGTTTGGGGGTGGGTGTTTGAGCCAATAAAATAGGAAATATATCAGACTTCGTTTCACTACACCCAGACAGGTCAGATTTCGTTTCAATACGCCGTGACTCGGTTTACTTTCGATGTGCCGTAGTGGAAAGGAAATTAAAAAATAAAAAAAGCTTTGTCACTCTGAGCATGTCGAGGTAGAACATAGCGTAAACCGATCTCTTAAGATAGGCAATGAGTGTGTATATTTTCTGGGGTTCATTAATAATTTTCATCAGATTGATGTGAGAAAAAATTAGGAGTTAATGTGAAAGACTTAAACGGCAAAAATTTCATTATTGGTTTTCAGCAGATGTTCGTGATGTTCGGTGCGACTGTTCTTGTGCCGCTGCTCACCGGGCTGGATGTGGGTGTAACACTCTTCACTGCAGGTATCGGCACACTTTTATTCCATGTGATCACGAAGTTCAAAGTGCCTGTTTTCCTGGGCTCATCTTTTGCGTTCATTCCCGGTATCATTGCAGTATCCATGGCAAAGGGCGGCTCATTACCCGAAGCCCTGGGCGGTGTTGTCATCGCAGGTTTGCTTTATATTGTTGTCGCGGTGATCTTTCGATTTGTACGTGTACAAACCCTACATAAGATACTCCCGCCTTTTGTCACAGGTCCGATGATCATCCTCATCGGTTTGATACTCGCACCTGTCGCGATCAGTAATGCAAATGGAACGAATTCAGCTGCAGTAGTTGAGATGATCGGTGTGAATGGCTGCTGGTTCATCGCTTTGTGTACATTTGCCGTGGCAGTTTTCGTAAAAATCTTCTTCGCAAAAGTGGGGCAGAAATTCTTGTCCATGCTTCCTGTTCTGTTTGCACTTGTCGCAGGATATCTTTTGTCGATTTTCATGGGAATAGTAGATTTCACCACAGTTAATGAAGCTGCCTGGATCGGTTTGCCTAAATTCTCGCTTCCGGTTTTTTCAACGCGGTCAATATCCATAATTGCACCTATCGCGATCGTAACTATTGTCGAGCATTTCGGTGATATTCTTGCTATCGGCAATGTTGTGGGCAAGGATTTTTTCAAAGACCCGGGAATTCATCGAACATTAATGGGTGACGGACTTGCCACATCACTTTCTGCGATGATAGGGGGACCGGCAAATACAACATACAGCGAAAATACAGGCGCAGTTGCCCTGACAGGAAATTATAATCCGATCATCATGAGAATTGCTGCAGTATGCGCCATTGTGCTTTCATTGGTGCCAAAATTTACTGCAATAATCTCTACAATTCCAGTGCCGGTCATCGGCGGAATATCGATATTGCTTTTCGGTATGATTTCGTCGATTGGTATCAAAAACATGGTTGACAATAAAGTAGATCTTACTGATCCGAAAATACTTATGACATGTGCTGCGATGCTTGTACTGGGATTAGGTGGAGCAAAATTTACTATTGGAAATTTCGAGCTTGAGGGCTTGGGACTTGCTGCAATCGTGGGAGTTCTCCTCAATATCATTTTGAATTTTAAAGAGATTAGAAGGAAACAAGAGAAGTAGAAAATTTATACTATCTGATATTTTGAATATCAAAATTTGTAAAATAGCAATCGATCATTATTGAAACAATCAAAAAAATCCCCTCTATAAAGAGGGGAAACAGCTTTAGCTGTGGGGTGTGTAAATATATAAAAAAGTGCGATTAATCTGTGTGAACCGTTTCACCCTTTGGCGGATCTGGATACAATTATTAGTTCCCGATATTCTTCAATAATTCTTCGTTATTCTTAGTCTTATCTATCAATTCTTTCAGTTTTATGATTGCATCTATTTTATCATAACGTAAAAGTTCTTTCCGCAAAAGACTTATCTTCATAAGCTGCTCTTCAGGAATAAGCAATTCTTCCTTCCTCGTTCCGCTTTCCAGAATATTGATCGCAGGATACACACGCTGATCAGCGATTTCTCTGTCGAGGATGATCTCACAATTGCCTGTGCCTTTGAATTCCTGAAAGATCATCTCGTCCATACGCGAGCCGGTGTCTGTTAGAATAGTAGCCAGGATCGTGCACGAGCCGCCATCCTGAATATTTCGCGCCAGCCCGAATAATTTGCGGGGTAACTCAAGTGCTGACGAGCCCAATCCGCCGGACATCGTTCTGCTTTGCGGATTCCTCTCACTGCTGTTGTATGCCCGTCCCATTCGCGTCAAGCTGTCCAGCAAAATGACCGTGTCGTGTCCGCATTCCAGTTCCACTTTGATGTGATCGATCAGGAAATTGGAAAGCAGTACATGGGAATTCAGTCCCTGATCAAAGGAACTGTGAAAGACCTGCACATTAGTATTTTGTTTGAAAGAAGTAACTTCCTCGGGACGCTCGTCTATTAGAAGCACGATGGCACGCGTTTTCGGGTCGATATGAATTAGTGTATTTGCCATTTGTTCGAGTAGGATTGTTTTGCCTGCTCTTGGCGGGGAAACGATCAAGCCGCGTGTGCCTTTGCCGATCGGTATCATCAGGTCGATTATACGCAGGGAATCATACTCGGAAGCTCCTAAATCGAATTTCTCATCGGGATTTACGGGCAGCAGTTCTGCAAAGCGAGTGCGGTTACGGAACTCATCCGGTTCCATGTCGCAGATCTTTATGATCTTTTCGATTCTTCGTCCTCTTACTTCGCAGATGATGCGAGCTCCGTTTACCAGCTTGTATTGAGAAATGAGTCGATAGGGGAAATCGTAATATGCCCTGTTCTTATCAAAAGGGCATTCCCACAAAATGGGCTTATGATTATGAGGAATATTTAATAATCCGTGAAAGGTTTTTGTTGTCATTGAGCCCACTTATTTTGGGATAAATTTAATGTCAAGAAAGGAAGAAATATGAAGAGCGAGGAGCGTGGAGAGAAGAGCGAAAAGTGAAGAGAGATAAGAGAAGAATTTACCGCGAAATACACCCTGATACAGTCGTTCCTCCTTACAGGGCAGGCGAAAAATACGAAAAGAAGGAAAAAGATAGAAAATAAAATGGATATGAAATAACTCAAACAATTAATTAAAAATTGATATTAGGGAAAGGAATTATGAGTCCACTATAAAAACTAAGATATTAAGATAAAAAGGGACATGTGAAAATGAAAAAACCAAAATTTGTCATTCTCGAAACCTGATTTATCAGGTTGAAGAATCTCTTAACTTATTTTACTGTCGCTAATTAGAGATTCTTCTCCGCCAGCTGGCGGATCAGAATGACAACTATTTTTTTCATTTTTACACCACATTTTACATAAAAAATATGCATTATTTAATTATTTAGACTTTTTATAGTGAACCCAATTATATAAATAATTAAACAAAATTAAATTGGATTTTTATGTGGCTGTGGAATG
>JACNJG010000158.1 GCA_014382685.1 Candidatus Cloacimonadota bacterium | reverse complement strand
TGTCATCATTCTCCAGAATTTCCAGAATGATCGAGCAAACCGAACCCTTTGAAAAAACACCAACAAAGAAGATCAAAAGATATTTATACACAGGATAAAACAGGCACCTGTTTCTATTTTACAGAATTAGAGAGCAAATTCATCATTCTGCTTTTGCCCTGAAGAATATTGTTGTGCATCATTTTATTAAAATCAACGCACCAATTTTGTGCATGAATTATCTACAAAAAAATGTTTTAAAAATTTTGGAATAAGTTTATGGCATGTAACACGCTAACCTGAAGGCGATTAAGGAGAAGTCCGACATAGATAGAAAATTTTTTGGCACGATTTTCGCATAGAGAATGAGTGCGAATAGACATGTATGAAAGGAGAAAACATGAAAAAGTTAATCGCAATCGTAAGTATGATGATACTCAGCGTGAGTATCGCAGTTGCAGCCACAGTAAGTGGCTATGTCACAGATATGGAAACAGGTGAAGCAATCGAGAATGCAATCGTTCGATTTCATTTTCTTGACGGAACTTGCCCGGACGGTGGTGGAACTGGTGGCGGCAATGGTGGTCACGGTAATGGTGGAAATGGTGGCGGCAATGGTGGTCACGGACTTAATATATATGATGCCGTTACAGACGCAGGTGGCTATTATACAATCGTTGATCTTCCAGAAGGAAATTACGAAGCCCGAGCATTAAAACCTCATACCTATATGCCTTCCCTTCTTGAAGAGATCGTTATTGATGAAAATGGCGCAGTCGTAGACTTTGTTCTTGAACCATGCAGTGGTAGCGGTTCAGCAAAGCAGCTCAAAATCAGACACCTCATCAACTTTTAGGACTGCGGACATGAGAAATATTGACGGGATTTCGGTCCCGTCGTATTTTCTCTATAAGGAGTAAAAATGAAATCCATAATTTTTGCCGGTTTATTTGTAATTTTATTAGCTGTGTCATTACATGCAGCAGATTCAACAGAAGCACCGGTATCTGCAGGTGAGATGACCATCGAAGAGAAAACTGAAGGAGCTGAGTTTGACTTCTTTATTGATAAAGACGGCGATGGCATCTGTGATAATAGAACACTGAGGTATAAAGGAACCTTATCCAAGCATCAGAACATTCGTCATTACAGAATGATTTCTTATAAATATGACTATCAGTTCAGATGCGAGTTCGGTTCATCAAGCGGGTCTAAAAAGGGAGAAGGTGGAAACGGACAACATGGCGGAAACCAGGGACACCATGGAGGCCAATAGTTGATCCCTGTCTGGCTCGGTCTGATCCTTATCCTATTTCCATCACTCCTCTTTGGACAAAACTCCGAAGGGGATATGTATTTTCATGGATCATCACAAAAAATCATAGATGGATCAGTTGAAAACAAGGGAATACTGGGCGGAAGCTTCAGACATTTTTCTGATTCCTATTATCTTGATATCGCTCCGCAGTTAGCCGTACCCTTTGACGGTTCTAATATTGAGGGAAATATTTCTTCGGTTGGAGAAATTTTCTTTCCGTGGGGAGGAACAAGTGCACATATCTACTATCAAGATACCGCGGATTCACTGAACGATCAATTCAAAGCAGCTGGAGAATTATATCACACTATAGAAAAACAACGGTATATTATTGAATATGGTGATATTTTTGATTTCGCATATTATCCTGATTACAAAAATTTTACGCACTTTGACAATACCCTCTACCTATTATATAAAAAATTTTATAGAACATTTGCACTGCACACATATTTTGATTTCACCTATCGATACTTCAATAATATATCCGAACAGTCAATTGGACTGACAAAAGCATCGGCAGAGGTATACTTCTCACGCGGAATTAAAAAAAATATCGGGCTCAAGTACGGAATGTATATCAATAAAAATATTACATCCACGGATTCGCTCATCTATGTGAGTTCAGAACTTTTCGACCCTTTTGCTTATGACGAGTATAAAATTTATTTAGGCAGTACTATATATTTGAATGATCTCCTTTTAAAACCTGATATCTCAGTACAACATAAGATCTACATCACTTCTTCAGCACAAAGCTCTTTTTCCGAAACAGGAATGGGAATATCGCTTTATGCAGATTATCCTATTAGCAACAATCTATTACTATACTCCAGTAGCAATATATTTGTATTGTTTGATTCGGACCTAAGAGTTTCTACATACGATGCAAGCTTTGGGATACGATATCTCTTTAATAGATAAAATGAATAAAAGCCCAGTAGAAAAAAAAGAAAAGAACATCAAATACCTGCTTGTGATCATATCCGTCATAATTGTGTTATTGTGGGCTTCGCTCTATTACGTGCAGAACAACAATATTAAAACGGTTTATAAAACGATAGAATTGAACGGGCGGCTGTATCTCGAGCTTGTAAATGATATCATTCAAAGCAATCTCTATTCTCAGGATGTGATAGAAACACTCTTCTTTGAACGCGCAGAAATGCTCATCCATCTTGTCATGGAGGACCACACAGCACAGGTCAGTGATTCACTCAGGCAGAAGATGCTCATACATCATATCTGCGTCATCGATACACTTGGAAATCTAGTCTTTTCATTGCCGGAAGGTTGCTCAAAAGATGTGTCCATAGAACAGCTTCCAAAAACAGAAGAATTTGTTCTTTTAGAAATTGAGGAAAACCCCGACGCAGTGTACATTGTCTCTTTTCGTAATGAAAATTGGTTTGTTGCATCAATAAAAAAGAGAGATTATTTCTCACTTCTTAAACCGATCCAGCTTTCGACAATTTTTTCTCAATTGAGTCAGCAGATATCATCAGTAAGTGAATCAATAGAAACACTTCCTCAGATCAGATATCTCGTCATTCAGGATTCCAGGGGCATAATCGCAGCGACTGAAAATGTACATCGGATGCAGAGAATATCTTCTGACGAATTTTTAAGCTCTCATCTGGAAAATGAAACAATTGCGTCGCGCGAAACCTCATTTGAGAATAAAAAAGTGCTTGAGATCATACGCCCATTCTCTCTTGAGGACGCAGAACCCGTTCTTCTTCGTCTTGGGTTATCCATAGATAAAATTGAACTCCTGAAAAGAAACCGCGTTCTCTTGTTTATTATTTATTCGATAATATTTGCGGGAATTTTAATTCTGGAATATCTCTTTTATCGCAATCATATTAAGATACACAGGATCATGGAATCCCTTCAAAAAGCCGAATACATGGCTGGAATCGGAGAACTTGGAAGAGAGGTAGCTCATGAGATCAAAAATCCCCTCAATGCGATTTCTATGATATTTCAAAGGATTCGGGCTGAATTTGTTTCCGATAAAGATGGCGAGCTAAAAAAATGGCTCTCTGTTTCTTTTGATGAAATAGAGCGTCTCAATGGTATTGTAGAGAGATTTCTTGATTATTCACGCCCGATCACCTTGAAGATTTCAAAAGTTAATGTTGCTGATTTTATCGGAAAAATTGCTGAAATTTTTCAACAGGAATATAAAGAAACTGATCTGCACATTCAGGTGGATGGCAATAAAAGCTTGGTCTGGTATTTTGACATCGATGCACTCACTCAGGTTTTAATAAATATCATAAAAAATTCTGTAGAGTCATTTTCACCCGAACAAGAAAACCGGAACATCCGCATAGAATATTTTGAGAAAGACAAAGAAATGACGATCAAGATCGTTGATAACGGCACCGGGATTTCTCCAGATAAGAGCGAAAAAGTATGGAACCTCTATTTCAGCACGAAAGAGCACGGAAACGGGTTAGGGTTACCTATTTCCAGGAAGATAATAAAAGCTCATCAGGGGGAGATATACATTAAGAGCAGCACAAAAAGTGGTACTGAGATAATAATAAGAATGCCAAAATCGGAGTTAGAGTGAAAATATTAATTATTGAAGATGATGCATCTCAAAGAGAGATATTAGCAGATTTTCTTGAGTCAAAAGGACACGAAATCTTTAC
>JACNJG010000214.1 GCA_014382685.1 Candidatus Cloacimonadota bacterium | reverse complement strand
CATTTTGCAGGTGGCGAAATCGACGGTTATAAAGCATATCCATGGCAGGGTGCTTATTATCTGCAAGATAAAATGGAATGGGAAGGTATGATCGTTAATGCCGGTATGCGTTTTGACTTCTGGTATCTTGGAGAGAAATATCAGGTGAAAAGCGATACCACCGGTGAATATGTCGATGCACAGTGGAATAAGGTTACCTATATCGTTGATGATGGCAGTGGTGGTTTTATGACCAAAACCGAGAATGTTAATAAATTCCAAATTATGGTAAGTCCCCGTCTCGGTGTATCTCATCCTATCACAGAAAAAGACGTGCTACACTTTGCCTATAACTACCAGAGCCAGCTTCCTCCAATGCAGTATGTGTTCACAAGCTCAACTCCGGAAGCCGGACAGGTCGGCACGAACGTTGGTAATCCAAACCTTAAACCCGAGACAACAATTACTTACGAAGTCGGTGTCGAGCATCAGATGGGCGAGGATTATCTCCTCGATGTGACTCTTTTCTATAAGAATATTTATAATCTTGTTAGTGTTCTTGATAACGATTATGCATTACTGCCAGGTGACAGCGCAGAGGTAGGGAGACAATACTGGTTATATATTTCCGAAGATTACGGGAGCGCTCGCGGCGTAGAATTAACACTTCGTAAACGTTTTAGTAATTTCTGGGGATTTAATATTGGTTACACCTATTCATGGGCAAATGGTCGTAATTCCGGAGCTCACGAAGCTCGTGATAACCTTCGCGAATTCCCTCTTACCTGGGATATTCGTCATAATGCATCTGTGAATCTAGATTTCAGGATCCCTGAGGATGAAGAATTTTATCTCCTTGGCTTAAAGATGCCCGACAAGTTCTATGCAAGTTTGCTTTGGAGAATTCAATCCGGTGCTCCTTATACACCTGTTACTCCTGATCCTGATAGTAATGCTCCGCTTGAAACTAATTCTAAAAGACTTCCCTGGACAAATTCGGCAGATCTTAGAGTAAGTAAAGCTTTTAATCTCTTTGGGGATACAAAATTCAGTATCTTCGTTAATGTATCAAATCTATTTAATACTTTGAATATCAATTATGTAAACGCCAAAACCGGACAAACACCAGATAAAGGAACTTTTGAATACTGGGATACCTATGATCTGAACCACGATGGTAAAATTATTAAAGCAGATGGCGAAGATGTCACCGGTGCTGCAATATACCTTGCCGGTCTGTCAAATCCCAATATATATTCCATAGGTCGTAGAATTTCCTTAGGTGTGAGATTTGAATGGTAAAAATCAAGGAGGATATACAAGTGTATACCAATAAGAAATTCAGAATTCTATTCTTGGCATTATTGTTAGTCGGTATGTTCGTCGGCAACCTCTGTGCGCAGGAAACAGTTACAACTGAAGAAGATACAACAGCTATCGTCGAAGAAGAGGCGGTTGTTGTAGAAGAAACAATCCAAGCCGGAGGTATTGAATCCTTTGCACGGAAAATTGTCGGAAGCGGCTTAGTTGACCTCTTTATCAAAGGTGGATGGGTCATGTACCCAATGCTTATTTTGGTTATCTGGGCATTAGCCACTTCAATTTGGAAGATCATTTCCCTTCGTTATGCAAAAATTTCTGTTCACGATTTCTTAGAAAAGCTTCTCCCCTTAGTAAAAGAAAAAGAATTCGACGAAGCAACAGAACTTTGTGCAAAAACCCGTGGACCCGTAGCCAGCGTTCTTCATGCTGGATTACTAAAAGCTAGTTATGGACCAGAAGAAGTGGAAAAGGCAGTTGAACATGCTGCTATCCTCGAAATGTCTTTCCTTGAAAAAGGACTTATTGCTCTGGCTACAACCATTAACCTCGCTCCCATGCTTGGTTTCTTGGGAACAGTTATTGGTATGATCCAGGCATTTGAAGCTATCGCAGCTGCCGGTGAAGTTGAACCCACCATTGTTGCCAGCGGTATTTCAGTCGCCTTGATCACAACCGCATCAGGTTTGGCTGTTGCTATCCCAATTCAGTTATTCAATAACTTCTTTGTTTCAATTATTGATGGTCTGATCATCGACATGCAGACAGGTTCGGAAAAACTGACCGAAACCTTAATGGAAGCTAAATAACAATGCAAGGAATTGAGTTAGCATGAATATTGTAAAAGCAAAAAAACCACGTCTCAACCCTAAGATCCCGACAGCATCAATGGCTGATGTGGCTTTTCTTTTGCTTGTCTTTTTCCTGGTTACTACAAAATTTGATGTGAAAGAAGGACTTGGCTTGGTGCTTCCTCCGCACACCGAATCTGGTGGTAAAAAGGTAAAGATCAAGCAGGAAAACCTTACAAAGATCAAGGTGAATAGAAGAGGAGATATTGCTGTTGACGATGAGATTGTAACTCCTGTCGAGCTTGAACGTATTGTAAACGAAAAAATTGTTGCGAATCCTAAAATGGTATTTGTGCTTGAAGCTGACAGAAGAGCAAAATACGAAATGATGGTGTGTGCACTTGATAGATTGCTCGCTGCAGGCGCACAAACCGTTTCACTTTCTACCAGATAAGAGGACCTATGGCAAAGATATTAAGAAAAACAAAAGTCGGTTCTGAAATACCTAACGCTTCAATGTCCGATATTGCCTTCCTGCTGCTGATATTCTTTATGGTTTCTACCACCTTTGTAAAAGAAAAAGGTCTGAAAGTCGATCTTCCACGTGCACAATCCGTTCAGAAGATCAATAGACGGAATGCAACCACAATTTATGTCAGCCGTTCCGGTCTTATCTCCATTGATGATTTTGCAACACAGGTCGATCAGATACAGTTCGTGATGCAAAGTAAGATCGCAGAAAATCCTGCTATGATCACCAGTTTTCGAACCGACAGAGATACAGAATACGGAATAATGGTAGATGTGATGAACGAGCTCAAAAGAGCAAATGCTTTGAGAATATCCTTTGAAGCACGGAAATCTAGGTAACGTAACATAAATAAACTAAAGGTTTTATATTATGCAAAATAAATCTGCTAACACTCATTATGATTGGAAAGATGTAGCGAGTTCTTTTTATGAGAAATCATTATCCCTCGCACTTCTTTTGCTGCTTTTCACTTTTTTGGTATTCCCAAAGATCGAAGTGAAGCCCTATCAGCATAGAGCAAAAGAGATCCAAACCATTGAGATACCACCTGAAGTGCGTCAGAAATTCAAACCGCCCGAAGAAGTAAAACCTATCATTCCTTTAACCATTGAAGAAAGTGACATGAGTGATGATGAAGATATTGAAGAAATTGAAACCATCGGACCCACCACTCTCGACCTTACCAAACCACCCCCTGTTTCCAGAGAAGGCACTACTCCAAAATTCGTTGTTCACGAAGAAATACCTATTCCGATTAAAAAAGTAAGACCGGAATATTCTCAGTTTGCCAAAAATGCTGGTATTGAAGGTGAAGTGCTAGTGCGTGCAGAAGTATTTGAAGAAGGCAATGTTGGTGCTGTCGAAATTGTTAAAAGTCTGCAATCAGGTCCCGGCGGTTTGGACGAAGCAGCAATTCAAGCAGTCAAACAATGGAAATTCATTCCTGCAAAAAACCAGGGAAAACCTGTTGCGGTTTGGGTAACTTTCCCAATTAAATTTGAGTTATAAAACTATAATATGAAAAATAAAATTTTAATGAAAAAAGTAGGAGGTAATATGCGCTCTAAAATTGGTTTCCTGCCTGTTTTTCTGGCAGTTCTCCTCATGCTGATGCTCTCAAGTACATTTCTTTGGAGTCGATCAGTAAGTGGCGGCTCCGGCGCAGATAAAAGACTTGATATCTTTCACTATCACGATGTCGGAAACATATGGTTGCGAATAAGTAACTATGGTTTCTTTGGATCCGGTGATGACGTTGTTCCGCAATGGCCATCCCTGGAATATCCGGGAGGATCCGGTATTGACTATCTCTACCAGGGCGCTTTGTGGTTTGGTGCTTGTAA
>JACNJG010000212.1 GCA_014382685.1 Candidatus Cloacimonadota bacterium | reverse complement strand
GATATTTGTTATTTGAACCTGTGCTGTTGACTCTATCCAACCATTTCCAAGGTCTGTTGTGCCCGTTTTCAGAATAGACTGATTGAATGAATAAACTTGAGTATTAGTTGTTTTTTGATTATTTGATGCACAGGATGCAATGCATATTGTAAGAAAAATTAAAACAATACATTTTTTCATAAAGTTTCCTTAATCTATTTATAAACAAGATTGGAATCTTGTTTTACTTTAACTTTGGATTGAGACACTTTGGAGTGCAACATCCGCGATGCTGTATAAAACAACGTGGTTGTTTTACTCCAAAAATCCTCAGGTTCATTTTAAAAGTAAAGGGTAATATTTTTCAAAAATTTATTATCTCTAAAAAAAATTAAATCGAAAGAGTAAAAGAATAAAAGGAAAAAGGGTAACATTATTGGGAATCCCGCACAATACGAAACCCGTAATCGTTGTAGCTGTAGTCTGGATTGCTGAAGTTACGATGAGCAACGCGGCAGTAGTCGTCGAAGTCGTGCCAACTACCACCACGCAACACGCGGTAAGAGCCAGAGGACGGTCCTGTAGGATCGTTTCGGGGACTGCTGGAATAATAGTCATTATCATACCAGTCCCAGCACCATTCCCATACATTGCCACTCATGTCAGATATACCTAGCTCATTTGCCTGTTTAGTGCCAACCTGATGGGTTTTGCTGCCAGAATTGCTTGAATACCAGGCAACATCGCCAATAGTATTCGAACCGGAATATTTGTAGTTGCGTGATTTATTACCTCCTCTCACTGCATACTCCCATTCCGCTTCCGTAGGAAGGCGATAACCATTTGCATTAAAGTTACAGGTAATACTTTTACCACTTCCTGAATAGCAAGGTGTAAGTCCTTCTTTTCTGCTTTTTTTGTTGCAGAACTCTACGGCATCATACCAGCTTACCTGTTCGACCGGCAGGTTGTCGCCTTTGAAATAAGAAGGATTACTGCCCATCACAGCTTTCCACTCTTTTTGCGTCACTTCATACTTGCTAATATAAAAATCATCAACAGTTACAGAATGAACAGGTTTTTCATCACTCTCTCCGTTATTACTTCCCATCTGGAAAGTGACACCCTGAATGAAGATTAACCCTTTGAGCATTGCTTTTATGCTTAGTATTGCTTTCAATCCCTCTAAATTTAATCCTTCAAGGACTGGTTCCCAATAAATAGTTTTATTTCTTCCCGGTATTACCTTGCCAATATCACCAGCAACCGCAGAAGGAATGATCGTATTGCCGGAAGTATCTTTTGCTTTTATAGAAACTGAGTATTCATATTCATCACTTCCTGAGAGGTCGTAGGTAATAACAATCCTGCCGTTCTCTATCTTCTGCTTCATATTGGTTATCTGCTGGGCGGAGAGGGGTAATGTAACAACTATCATAAAAAGTACGAGTAATAATCTTTTCATAGCATTTCCTTTTATTTATTCTTGTAACTCAACATTCCGATGTTGAGGATATTTTGAACAAGACTGGAATCTTGTTTTACGTAACTCGACATTCCGACCTGTCTCGGTGTAAAGAAATGAAACCGGATGTTGAGGATATTTTGCGCAAGATTGGAATCTTGCGTTACTTTTATTCATACTCAACAATAACCTTATTCTTGTCGCCGATCACTTGCGGTGTCTGCTCTAAATTCTTTTCTCTTCTTGCCCAATATGGCACATTATCATCAATATATACCTTCATCTCAGAAACAGTAAGCTTACTATCCTTATTATGGTCAGCATGTCCTTGCAAGCCCTTCATAAAATAGTATGAAAAAAGCGAATGCTTCTTTTCCCTGTACCATGAGGAAACCTGTTCGCCGGTTGCAGAGGTGAATACTGTGGTGTTCTTACTTGCGATCACCGGATTCTTCACATCGATAAACACTGGGGATATATCATCAATGAGCATTCCCTTTTCTGAGGAACCGCTGAAACATGCATCGATCACGACTGTCAGAGAGTTATAATCCAATTTTGAAAGATTATTATAAAAAGTATCAAGGGAGTAACCATTCAGAGCAACAAGTGATGGATCGCAGTCAACTGGCACAAAATATCCGTTTTTACTTTGAGGATCAGGTGCACCATGTCCGCTGTAATAGATAAATATGTCTGATTGTCCTGATTTGATATAGTTATGCAATTTCCCTTTATAATTATCCTTTGATCCAAAAATACTTAAGAAATCACCCTGCGTCGCATCATTCACGTAGATTATGTTGCCTTCTCTGTAGCCAAGGGTATTGACCAAGTATTTTTTCATATATGCTGCATCTCTGTTGGCAAACTCAACTGCGGGAACAGAGCTTTTATTATAATTTCTGTTTCCAATCACAACAGCCACTGCATCCATATTAATGTTTGAGGTTTTAGGAATATTCTCCTCAATGTCAATTACTAAACCAGGTACAGTAAAATCTTTATCACTACCTTCTTTTCCAGTAAATACAAATTCTTCGGGAGAAAGCTCTTTCTGCTTAATTTTTAAATTCAATGGAAATTCACGGGAATAATCTTCTGCAGTTACTACTATTGAAAGCGGTATATCGTCTTTGATCTTTTTATTTGTATAAAACTCAAAGCTCACATCCTTGAATTCACCCTTTTCAACTTTATCCCATGTAAATCGTGTTTTTGAATTATCAGTGAAGAAGACATCATTGCCGGTATTCTTGATGTTGAGTGCAACATCTTTTCCAGCACCACCGGAGTTTGCAAGGCGCAGTGTAACTTTAACAATCTCCTTTTGTTCTATACTGTAGTTACCGCTCGCATCTTCTATACCTTTTTCTACAAAAAAGAGTGGTGGTTCGAATTGCTTTGTTTGAAAGCTGCACATCACTGGATCCGGGAAGAAACCATTGCTTTCATCAAAAGTAATTGTATATCGGCAATCCTGATTCTTAGTGCTTTTGTTTGCATATATGGTAAATTCAATCTCATCAACCTCACCTGGTTTTATTTCTGAAAGAAATCTCTGTTCTCTATGTTCAAGGAATGAATAATTTACAGTTGGTTTTAGATTTGCAGTAATGCCAACAGCAGTTCCTTTCCCTGAATTTTTTATCTTTACGGTTATTGTTCCATATTCATCACCTTCAAGGAACATATCGTTATTATTATCTTTGAAATCAACAGATACAACCTTGAGATCAGGTGGGGAGGTTGGCGTTGATTGTACATATACCGGCGTAGTAGTTTGAGACTGGGAACCAAAGGCATAGGATTGTCCATTGTATTGTACGTTCCAATTGAAATACTCCCAGTCTTCATTTAGTGTTAATTTTCTCATTCCTTTTGCTGTGAGATTGCTTGCATCATCTTTGAATTGTTTTGCAATAGCAATGGGAACATAAATACTATGATTTTTTCCTTCTTTTAAAACATAGATGCTGAATTTTTGATTATCCGCATCGAAGCTGCCAACTGTTATTGTACTTGTCACGGTTTCTTTTGTCTCATCCAATAATTGCTGGATCTCCCGCTCGAGCTCCTGCTTTCTTTCATTGAACTTTCTTCGAGCAAAGTCGATTTTCTGGGCATATTCAGTTTTGATATCTTCTTTTTCTTTTGCAACATTCTGCATTCTTTTGTTATACATTGCAGTAGTTTCAAATTCACCTTTTTTTGTTGAAGAGATCTGTGCAATTTTCTGGTCGCGTTCATTCTCAAGCGCTTTGGATGAGAAGGATACATTTTTGAGTTTTTTGAGCATTCGTAACTTATCAATATTATCCATTGCGTGAGCCACGCTACATAGCAGTAGTATGGCAGTAAAAATAATAATAACCTTTTTCATCATTGTTCCTCCAAGAAATTTTCTCTTCGATATTGTCCATCGAAGTTAAGTGAATTCAATAATTTTATTGATTTTGTTGTCAAGAGTTTTGGAATGAAGTAATTTATTTCAACATAGTGGTTATTTTAACAAGATTGGAATCTTG
>JACNJG010000174.1 GCA_014382685.1 Candidatus Cloacimonadota bacterium | reverse complement strand
GCACTATAAGCTGGCAATGTCATTGACAAGTGACACATATGGTGAATTACTTACTAGTGCACAAGGTATGATTACTAAATATGATGAAATTCGAGGAAACGAGGGAAATCCAGATTATTTAGTTTTTGCTCCCAATCAGCAATTTCCCAATCTTACAAATCGTGACATCATCAAGAATGCAGTGAAGATAGATGGTTCGTGGAATGATGTTCTGGATAACATTCCTGATTTTGAGGATTTTGTAATGGACAACGGCTTTTTCCCGAGTGGTACATACACGTTTACTTTTTATCTTCACGATCTGAGCACGGGCGAGATCTTTAGTGATTCTGACGTCATGATCATTTACAATGACATGCAGGTGAATCTTCTTGCTCCGGGCACAGAGGTTACTTCAGGACAGACTGTTGATCTATTGCTTCCCCTTAGCGATAATACTCCTACCTTTGCATGGCAGTCCTCAGCAACCTGGTATGAGCTTACAATATGGGAGCTTGATCCTTCGATATACCAAACGGTTACCCTCTACGATCTTCCTGATCCCATAGTCGTACTTGAAGACCTTCCTCAGCAATATTATCAATATGATTCTTCTTTACCTGAGCTAAAGGATCAGTATATTTATGTATGGAATGTGATCGGAGATTTCACTTCCACGCTCGGTATGGAAAACCAGAGTAGCGAATACTACGGTTTCAAATTTCAGTCATCTGGCGATGGCGGCGGAGATCCCAATGTTGAGAATCTTATAGTTAATCTTGCCGCTATGGGTTTGCTGGATCCCGGGCAGCTTGGCAATTACACTCCGACCGGACAGGTCTATGTGAACGGAGTACTCATTACTGTAGATAATATCAGCGAATTTCTAACCGGTCTGTTCAATGGTGATTATGTTATCGAATCCATTGTGATCGAGTAGGCAGGAGGACACTATGAAAAAAATAATCATACTTGCAATAATCCAAATTTTATTTATCAGTTTTCTTTGTGCCGATATGAACCCTTCTGCCATTGTCTTAAAAAGCAGTGGTGTGATCGAGCTTCACAGGCAGGACGAGACCAGGAATATTTCCGATGGTGAGATATTGTACAGCGGAGATGAGATCATTTCCAAAGAAGCATCACTTGCAGCGATCCGTTTCGTGGATGATGGCGCTATTATTAAGCTATTTGCCAATTCCATTCTTACCATTAATACTAAAAAGGAAGAGAACAGACTTGATAAGAATCTCTATCTTGAAATAGGCGAACTCTGGTCAAAAGTTTCCAAAGAAAAGGGCATTTATGAGATCGAAACGCCAACCGCTGTGGCAGCAGTGAAGGGAACGGATTTTCTGACAGAAGTGAAAGAAAACGGAGATACATGGCTTTTCACCTTTGAAGGTGTTGTCGAGCTGAAATCCGATTTGGGTACTGTAGAAGTGGATGAAGGTAAAACAGGTATTGCTACAAAAGATTCAGCTCCTTCAAGCAGAGAAACCAAAAAGGGTGAGGTGAGTGAGGAAGTGAAGGAAGAGATAGAATCCGAAGTCGATACAAATGTAATGGAGATCGAATTTATTGATCCATCAGGACAAAGAAAAACCATGAAAATATTCTATAAATGAAGGAGTATCTGATGAAGAAATCCATAACAGCAGTGTTCTTAATTCTATTGTTTTGTACAACAATGCTTATTGCAGAAACCATTGAGACCGACTTCATTCCGCCGGAATTTGTGCAGTATATGAAGCCCCTTTATCTGCGGTTGGGCATTATCAACGGCGGGGACAATATTGAAGAAGTCTATCTCTTTTATAAAAAGGCAAATCTGGATTATGTGCAGGTGCTAATGGATCCGGGCATGGGAATGAATCCCTATTATGATGCAACTATTCCCGGTAGTTTTATCGATCAGCCCATCTCCTTTTATTTCCGCATCATTAAAAAGGATATGCTTGAGCAGACGATTCCCGGCATCGATCCAATAAATAATCCCTATTACGTTTCTATGAAACTACCTCCCGAGAAAAAAGTTAAAGAGGAAGCTTCATTCCAGATACTCAGTCCTGATCAGGAATACAATTTTCAGGATGACGATTTCATGGTTGCAATATCCTACTTTGCACTCGAGGATCAACTGGAAGGCAAAACGATCAAGCTCTTTTTTGATGGAAAAGATGTATCCTCTCTTTCAACTATAACTTCTAACCTTCTGGTGTTCAAACCTGCTTCAGTCAAACCGACTGCCCATAAGATCGAGATAATAATTTATAACGAAGACGGATCGGTATTCAAGCAGAAAAATTGGGTCGTACAGGTGCAGAAAGTACCCACAATTCAGAAATTACCAGTGTCTGTAAATGGTGATCTTCTTATTGATTCCCGGCTCACTATCAATGATGCTGACAGTGGTTCATATTATTATGATACAGATGATGAATTCAGGAGCATTGGACGCCTTCGTTTATGGGGAGGAAAGGACTGGTTCCGCTACAAAGGTAGAGTATATATTTCTTCTGAAGAGCGAAGCACACGCCAGCCCTATAACCGATATTCTCTGGATTTGTATATGCCACATTTCAATCTTTATCTCGGCGACCACAATCAGGTGTTCTCCAATACGACCATTGCAGGAAAGAATGTGCGTGGTGTAGGTGGAGAGTTGGAATTTGGATTCTTCAAACTTAGTTCCTTCTATGGGCAGATCCAGCGTCATATAAAAGGAACTATGGATGTTGATACAACCATCACTCCATATGATACAACCTACACAAGCGGGTATTACAATCGAAATTCGCTTGGCTTACGTATGCAGTTTGGAAACGAAAGAAGTTTCTATGTCGGACTTAATGCGCTTAAAACCAAAGATGATATGAATTCCGAAGATTATGCTCAAAATCCTAAGGATAATATTGTAGTTGGTTTGGACAGCAGATTGTCACTCTTCAAAAGTAGATTGCAATTCGGATGGGAAGTATCTGCGAGCTTGCTGAACAATAACATCGCTCCGGGAGTGTTGACTCAAGATGAACTGGATTCACTGAATATTGATCTACCTTTTGATCCGGAAAGTATTGAGAATATTTTCGTTATCAATCAATACGTTGAGCCCTATAAATTATCACTCTCCAATATTGCTGCGGAAGGATATCTTCGAGCATTTTTCATGCATAATCTGCTGAATATCAGATACTCCTATGTTGGAGGAAGCTTCAATTCGCTTGCAAATCCTTATCTGCAAAATGATAAAGCAGGTTTCAATATTATGGATAATGTCACACTCCTTAAGAACCAGCTCACATTTGGATTGGGATATCATGCCTATAATGACAACATTCGGAACACAAAGGGTTCCACGACTTATACTAAAGGTATCCTTTTGAATGCAGGTTATTATCCCTATCAGGATCTGCCGAATATGTCTATGAATTTCCAGCAAACTAAGATCACAAATGAAATTTCGGATACTACGCTTTATTCACCAATTGACCGCCTGAATAATATTGTGACTGTGACCACTTCCTATAAGCGTCCGATTCCTATCTTCTCACCAACGGATACTCGTTTCATATTGAGCTATTCACACACCAATACTGCTGATAAGGAATACGAGAGTTATAATTACAATGCAAACAATATACGCTTCGGAATTAATGTTGATTATACGGAACTACCCATGTCCACACGCTTTAATATCGGATATCTTTCTCGTAAAGATGCTCCTCAGGACACCACGGAAAAAAAAAGTAATTACTTTACAGTTGGGTTAACAGAGGAATTCAGACCGAATGTTTACAAAAATGGGTCATTAAGGACAACAATTGGGTATAATCTTACGCGTTCAACAGGTGATTCTCGGTACATGAAGCACTATATTTCCTGCGGTATTCATAATCAGTTCAAGCTCCTTCCATCCAACACGTTCCTTTCCCTTGAATTTGCCTATTTGATCTACCATGATCTGGACGATGAAGCAAAGAATTATAATCAGATGAGAGGAATTCTAAAACTTACTCAGAAATTCTAA
>JACNJG010000163.1:2200-4012 GCA_014382685.1 Candidatus Cloacimonadota bacterium | reverse complement strand
AGCTTTACAACGTGTTTGCGTTCCTCGTCAATGATATCATCAACTAATTTTTGCTGATGTTCCGGTACAACATTTCTCATTTCATGATAATAAAGAATGGTATCGAGCTCTTTACCAATAGCGAACTGAAGAGCTTCATC
Organism: Candidatus Cloacimonadota bacterium; assembly: GCA_014382685.1. Taxonomy (GTDB): domain Bacteria; phylum Cloacimonadota; class Cloacimonadia; order JGIOTU-2; family JGIOTU-2; genus Celaenobacter. Next base: position 3,872 of record JACNJG010000163.1, on the reverse strand, counting down.
AACGGTGTGTACGCTGCCGATGCCTTCATCGATCTTATCCAATGTGAAGACAAGATTATCAGCATAGGCATGAAGATAGTCGAAATATTCTCCGGGATAGCTTTCACGAGGATTGTAATCTTCGATCTTTGCCAGCATCTCTTTGAATACCTTTTCGTGATAAACTTCTTCTTCAGCAAGCAAACCAAAGAGTTCTTTCACCTTTGGCTCATCAAACTTTTCTACCATAGCGCGGTAGAATTTTTCACCATTTTCTTCGATCTGAACTGCAAATTGATAGATTTCAGTAACATCGAATATATTCATTTTTGTTCCTCCATGATTATTATAAATTTTTATGCTTTATAGCAATTTTTTCTGCAAGCTCGTCAATAGCTTTGAAATCAGTTTCTTTTGGGTACCCTTTACTTATGACAGGTTCCAGCAATTCGCCTTTGAAATTTTTGAGCAGGTCTTTGAGCATATCCACCATTCTCGAACCCCAGCCATAAGAACCAATTATTGATGCAAATTTTGCCTTTGGTCTGAGCATGTTAGTAAGATAGGTCGCATAGATCATCTTGGGATGTGGACCGACATGTACTGTGGACGAGCCGATAACAACGGTCGCAGCATCGACCAGCTCCATTGCAAACTCTCCAATATCAGTAACAGACATGTTAAATGGAATAACAGTAATCTCATGCTCGGTCAATTTTTCTGTGAGATAACTCACCATCCTTTCCACGCTTCCGTGCATGGAAATATAGGGGATAAGCACCTTGTTCTCAACATTATCTGAGATCCATTCTTCATACTGCTCGAGGATGAATTCCGGGTTGTCATAAAGTTGCCCATGTGTAGGTGCGATCACATCTACATCATAATTCTCCAGCATGCTCATATGCTTCCGGATGTTGGTTCTGAACGGCATCATGATCTCTGCAAAGTAGCGCTTTGCAGCAAAATAGACCTTTGCTTCATCACGCACGAACAATTCGCTGGATGCCATGTGAGAACCGAAAAGATCACCGGGAAAGAGGATCTTATCTTCTTCAAGATATGTGAACATGGTCTCGGGCCAATGAACCCAAGCTGCAAGGAGAAATTTTAGAGTTTTATTACCGAGAGAAAGTGTGTCCTCATGCTTGATCTCAAGGAATTTTTCCTCAGGAATATTAAGAAGGTCCCGCAGGAAAGTTATGCATTTTGAATTTGTTACAACAACCGCTTCAGGGTACATTTCAAGTACCATGGGAATACCGCCTGAATGATCCTGCTCTGCATGATTGGAAATCACGTAATCCAATCTGTCAATCCCAAGCTTTTTTAGATTCGCGAGAAGTTCTCCAATTTTCGGTGGATCGACAGCATCGATCAAGGCAGTCTTTTCGCTGCCGCGAATTACATAGGCATTATAACTTGTACCGTCGGGCAAAGGGATTAGCTCATCAAAAGTGCGCCTGTCCCAATCCTGAACACCTACATAAAAGACATCTTTTTTGATTTTCTGAAATCCCATGTTACTCCTAAATTTCTACAAACATATCTTTGTCAACACCGCAAACCGGACAGACCCATTCATCCGGAATGTCTTCAAATGGAGTTCCGGGTTCGATGCCGGAATCCGGATCACCAACTTTCGGGTCATAAATGTAACCACATACGCTGCACTGATATTTTTTCATTGTTT
>JACNJG010000163.1:0-1436 GCA_014382685.1 Candidatus Cloacimonadota bacterium | reverse complement strand
TAAACGTTGACAGGTTTTCCTTACAGTTCGCACATAATATTAGAAAATTTGTTGGAGACGCTTTGAAGCATACTACATTTTTGGTTATTCTGTTTACAACTTTCTTTTTTATAAATACTATTCCGGTTGCTTATTGTGAGCCCTCAAAATATACCGGCAGCCAGGCAGCGCGTATCTGGATGGATGGTTATTTTTCGGATTGGGATTCTATAGCTCCGATTTATACCGACCAATCCGGAGATCAGCAGTCAGGTAATATTGATTTTGGTGTGCTGAAAGCTGCGAATGACGACAGATTCGTTTTTCTGTATATCGAGATAGGTGACGAACTGAACATGCAGGATGATAATGAAATCACACTTTATCTCGATACCGATAATAATGCAAGTACCGGAATTTACATAAATGGTATCGGCGCAGAAGTGAAATGGATATTTGGTGAACGATGGGGGACATATACCTCTCGCTATACGATATATCACCAATATATCGGACTTGTAACAGCACCAACGGTAAGCTCGGACAGATTCGAAATAGCAATTGATAGAACTATTTCTCTTTTCGGACAACAATTATTCCCGCAGAATTCCTTTAGAATAGTGTTTCATGATAATGGTCCGGGTGATGACTATCTTCCTAATATGGGTGATATTGTATCATACAGCTTTGATAATTCCACTTTGCCACCGATCATTCCGACTTCCCTAAAAAAAGTTACCACAGCAGATTTTCGGGTGATGACTTATAATGTTCTGTCGAATAATATTTTTGATCCTTCGCTTTATGATACTTTTGACAGAATTCTTTCAGCTATTGAGCCGGACATCATCGCATTTGAAGAGATCTATTATCATACTGCAAATGACGTAAAGCAGCTTGTCGAATCCATGTTGCCTTCCGGAACCGGTGAGCAATGGTACTGCCAGGGTATTTATGGTGATGATATCTATGCGGTAAGCAGATTTCCAATTACAGAATCCTATGAGATTAATAAGAGCGCAGCTTTTTTGATTGATCTTGATACTCGTGTGGATTCTGATCTATTATTTATCGTTGGGCATTTGTCTTATGGAAGTTATAATACAGAGCGGCAGCTCGAGTGTGATGAGCTCATGGCTTTCATTCGTGATGCGAAAGAGCCGGGGGGTGTTCTTACTTTGGAAGAATTTTCACCGATAATTATTACCGGTGATCTTAATCTTGTGGGATACGCACAACAACTTGAAACGCTTCTTACCGGGGATATCATCAATGCGCAATTTCAGCCAAGTTTTGATCCGGATTGGGATGGCTCTGATTTTGGCGACCTCTGTGCAAGATTAACTGATCTGCCAATGTTCTATACGTGGTATAATTCAGGCAGTTCATTTAATCCGGGAAGACTTGATTTTATGATCTACAGTGATTATGTACTTTCATCAGAAAGAAAGTTTGTC
>JACNJG010000211.1 GCA_014382685.1 Candidatus Cloacimonadota bacterium | reverse complement strand
AATTTTTATTTTTCTCATATTATTCTCTTTTAGAAAGTTTTAAAATTAAATTCATGAGTCCACTTTAAAAAAGCTAAATTTAAGAAATCGAGAAACCGTTGAAACGGTTAATGCATTTTTTTGTTTCATTAACCACCAACTTAAGTTGGTGGTTAATAAGAAGATAGTAACTTCCAACCGATTCACTTGTCCCGTTAAATTCATATTCATTTAACTGGGATCGGTTTCCAAATATTTGATAAATCTTCTAACATATTTCTAGACATAACCTTTTTAGAGTAAGATCATTTTATTTTTTGTAAAATCTCACATCTCGAATAAAGAGAACATCAAAGTATAAACTTTTACAAAGAAGAATTTATCATTAGTAGTTTTAATGAAGGATGATCATTTTATTAACTGAAGTATGATCTTTTGTGCTCAATAAATATAAATAAATTCCTGAATTCACCTTCTTACCGTTTTCATCCTTTCCATCCCAGATCACAGAATTTAGATTGCGGATTTCGGATTGCGGAATTTGGAATGTTCTAATTTTCTGCCCTTTTAGATTATAAATTCCTAATTCAATTTGTTCGTTTTGTTGGTTTTGTTCGATGCTAAATTTTATAGTTGTTGAAGTACTGAATGGATTTGGATAATTACAAAGATTAAATAATGCAGGTTCAATATTATCCTGAATATTCGTTACTGATTCAGGATCAACCTTTATTAAATATACATTGTATTCACCCTCTTCGTATATGTATGAGTCGCCGACTACAATATATCCTTCATCGGTTGTTTGCCAGACCGACCTTCCACGGTCAAGGTTACTCCCTCCGATCGTCTTTGTCCAGGATGTGTCACCATTGCCAAGTGTTTTGATCAGCCATACATCGTAATTCCCAGCTCCAAATGATTCGGTAAAACCTGCAATAATATACTCATCATCAGAAGTTTGCTGAACTGAAAAACCACGATCATCATCAATACCACCAAAAGTTTTATCCCATACATAATTACCAACATTGTCTGTTTTAATTAACCATACATCATAATCGCCTGCCCCGAAAGATTTTGTGTAACCAACAACTATATATCCGTTATCTGTTGTTTGTTGAATTGAATATCCATGTTCGCTGGAGCTTCCGCCAAAAGTTTTCGTCCAGGAAGTTTCGCCATTGCTATCTGTTTTTATTAACCAAACATCGCTGCTGCCTGCTCCGTATGAATAAGTGTATCCTGTAATTATATAACCGCCATCGGAAGTTTGTTTTACACAATGTCCGACATCATAATTATCACCGCCAAAGGTTTTTACCCAAGAAGCATTTCCACTACTATCTGTTTTTATCAGACAAACATCCCAAACACCCATACTGCCGGGATCTTTACAACCTGTAACAATATAACCACCATCGGAAGTTTGTTGAACAAAATATCCCCAATCCCAGCCGGTTCCACCATAAGTATTAGACCATAATTCATTACCCTGAGCATCGGTTTTTATCAGCCATATATCATACCAACCAGCGCCAAAAGAACCTGTTGTGCCTGCAATAATATAACCACCGTCAGAAGTTTGCTGAACAGATTGCCCCCGATCTTCATATATTCCACCAAATGTTTTTGTCCATACAATATCACCATTGCAATCGGTTTTTATTAACCATGCATCATAGTATCCGGCGCCGTATGATTCTGTGTCGGCAATAATGATATAACCGCCATCAGAAGTTTGCTGAACCTGCCATCCCCAATCGTATTGACCGCCGATATACATTTTTGTCCACGTAGTATCAGGTGCAGTTTGAGCAAATAAATATGTTGAGAGTATAAGAAAGATCACAAGTAATATAATATTTTTCATATTCATCCTTATCTTCTTGGTTTATATTTTTGACTTTGTATCTAAACTATAATCATCAGTCAGAGTTACTTTCTTTTATTGTATTTCTTCTAAAAAATTCTTAAATTCTTCTTCATTTAATATAGTAACATTATTCTTTCGTGCTTTAACAAGTTTTGAGCCGGGATTTTCACCTGCGACAACATAATCGGTTTCTTTGCTGACGCTCGATGTTGCATGTGCTCCGAGGTCTTCTATTAATTTTTGTGCTTCACTGCGCGTCCACTGAAGAAGTGTTCCGGTAAATACGAATTTGAGACCATCCAAGGGAAGTTTCTTCTCACCAATCTTGTACACGGGATTTTCAAGAGTGAGTCCTGCTTCTTTGAGCTTCTCTATTTGCAGAAGATTTTCGTCCTGAGAAAAAAAAGTAGTAATGCTGTCTGCAACTTCCGGACCGATCTCATAGATTGAAAGAAGTTCGTCCTTCGAAGCAAACCTTATATCTGAAAGAGTTTGATAATGCTCTGCGAGCACTCGCGCAAGATGCTCTCCCACAAGTGGAATGCCGAGAGCAAAAAGAAATCTCGGCAGTGTTTGATCTTTACTTTTTTCGATCTCATCAATCAGATTTTGTGCAGATTTTTCGCCAAATCTTTCTAGGTTTTTGACATCATCCTTTTTCAATTCAAAGATCGAAGAAATACTTGTGATGATGTGTGCATCCATGAGTTGGCTTACTTTTTTACCTCCCAAGCCCTGAATGTTCATAGCTGTTTTTTGAGTAAAATGAATGATCCGTTCTCTCACTTGTGCCGGGCAATTCATATTTGTGCAACGGGCAGATTTTTTATCCTCGCTCATGATAACTTTGCTGTTGCACACGGGACAATTCTCAGGCATAATAAATCGCTTTTCAGAACCATCGCGGTTATCTTTTATCGGTTTGACAACATAGGGAATTACATCTCCTGCACGCTCGACAAGTACCGTATCACCAATACGAATGTCCTTTCTTTCAATTTCACTTTGATTATGGAGCGAAGCTCTGCTCACCTCGACTCCACCGATGCGGACAGGTTTGAGAATTGCAACAGGGGTCAGTCTGCCTGTTCTGCCGACCTGAACGATAATATTTTCTAACTTCGTTGTGCCCTGTCTCGGTTTGAATTTATAGGCAATTGCCCAACGCGGATCACGCTGACGAAAGCCGAGTTTTTCTCTGTCTGCAAGATCATTTACCTTGAAAACAACACCATCGATTTCGTAGGGAAGGTCGTCGCGCTTTTCTCCCATATTATTATAACATTTGAGAGCTTCCTTGATGTCTTTGCATTTATATGATTCTTGGAGATTGACTTTCAAGCCCCATTCTTTGAATGCCAGAAGCTCATCCCAATGGGTTTCAAAACTGGAATCCTCGCATTGTAAAATCTCATAAAGGAATATGTGAAGCGGTCGCTTTGCTGTGATCTTCGAGTCCAGTTGACGCAACGAACCCGCAGCAGCATTTCTGGGATTTGCAAACTGATCTTCTCCCTCTTTTTCTCGCTGCATATTGAGTGTATTGAATTCATCTTTGCGTATATACACTTCACCACGAATTGCGATCTTGGGAGGTATGGGAATCTGTTCTGATCTTAATTTCAAAGGAATTTCTCTTATCGTTTTTATGTTGCTGAGTACATCTTCACCCGTATATCCGTCACCACGCGTTGCAGCAGAGATGAGATTGCCATTTTCGTAGATAAGCTCAATTGAAAGTCCGTCATATTTGGGCTCTGCAATGTATTCTATTTTTTTTTCGTTAAGAGACTTTTTGCAGGTTTCATCGAAATTATATACTTCGCTGTCATTATATACTGCTTTCAAGCTGAGCATCGGTTTAGGATGTGTGACAGTTCCGAGTTCTTCTTTTACCTCTCCGCTTACTCGCTGGGTAGGGGAGTTCGGATCCAGCAGTTCGGGATATTGTTGCTCGAGAGTTTGAAGCATTTGCATAAGCTCGTCATATTCGGAATCAGAAATAATTGGATCATCGAGCACATAATAGCGATAGTTATGATGTCGAATAGCTTTGCGAAGCTGGTCAACTGCTTTTCCTGCTGTTTCTTTAGAATCGATCTTGTTGAGATCAATTAAGGGCATTATATCTTTTTGATCAGACATTTTTCTTTAAAACTTATTCCTTTCGATGATTTGCTTCAAATATACTAATAAACTACTTCAATCCTTA
>JACNJG010000210.1:2379-4171 GCA_014382685.1 Candidatus Cloacimonadota bacterium | reverse complement strand
AACTGGGGTTTATCAGAGTCAGGCTAATTTCTGTTATTTCGGGCTAATAATTAAACCCCGAATATTGCCCATAATGTGGAAGTGGCGTGCCAAATTCATTACATCCAAGATCGGGTGCAGCACCCTTAAAATCATCAGCAATATTTGGAATATATACTCCAGCGTCTATTGCATTTCCCTTTCCCGAAAGCGTCAGATCTATCTTTGATGGATCATAGGTCGTGCCTTCAACTGTAACTTTGATATTATTAAAAATACTATAATCAACCATAGTGCCGTGTGCTTCATGTCCTGTTTCTTTGTAGAACTCAGCGAGGTCGGAAAGACGAAACCAGGTTTTCCTGTTATCTGTACTCCACTTGAACATCTTTTCCTGACCCGGAACTCGGTAGTATCCATTATAATCCAAAATAGTTCTTTCGTCGGGAGAGCCGGTTGCAACTGTGTAGGATTTTGCACCGAGAAATAGATTATTCATGATCTTTGCATTCTGCCAGATGGGGTCAGACCAGAATGCTCGCTCTGAGCCAACAAGGGTATTATTAAAAATGAGTAAGCCAGAAGGCCAGTTATGAAGCTTGAGAGGGATTTTCACATTATAGCCCGCATTCCTGAAGATATACACAGGTCCGCCATACACCGGCTGTGTACTTATCCCCACATGGGAGTTAGTAAGTTTATTATTCCAAACGCGAATATTATAATAGCCGAAATCTGCTTCAATGCAGTCATCTGCAGCATTGTATAGATTGTTGTTATAAAAATCTATACACAGATTGTGGGGTTCGTACCAGGGTTCGGGTTCTTCGAGATTGCTGATAGTCACGCAATCCCAGAAATCATGCACAGTATTATAACATACCACGTGCCCTGCACCGTCAACGATCACCCCAGTGCAGGTTCCGAATTTTTTTTTCACTCTATCTCTGTCTGACCAGTCATCGACACGCCCCATAATATGATTATTTGCAATGACCCAATTTCTTGTTTTTGTAAAGGAAACGATCCCGTAATGGACATCAAAAATTGTGCAATTCTTCACCACAATTCCGTTGGCATCATTGCCTTTAATTGCTGTAAATCCGTTACGTATGGTGAGATTCTCAAAATGAATATAGCTCTTTCCAGAAACATCGAAGATCTTACCGTCCGTATTCTTGCCGTCGAATATTGCTTCGCCTTCCGGAGAACCACGTAGAATTATTGGATTGTTTCTGGAACCTCCAATTAAAAATTCATAAGTGCCATAATAGGTTCCGGGATGAATTATGACGAGTGTGCCGCCAGTCAATTTGTAGAGCATTTCATTCAGATCTGTGTATGCAGGTTTTTGCATTTCATTTGGATAATTTTCGGGATACAAGTGGAATACTTTTTGAGGTTTAAAATTTTCTTCAGGGGATCGCGTACTTACCTCTACTGTTTTTTCTGAATAGACACCATCTGCATCAAAAAGTTTTAGCTGGACTTCATACAAGGTTGCCGGCTCCAATTGCAAAATACTTCCGGAAAACAGATTTCCTGTTTTAAATGGATTATGCTCTCTGTTTACCATATCACCATCAATTCGTGTCAAAGGCAACGCGAATTTCCAGTCCTTTGTATCTTTTTTCCTATACTGAACCAGAACAGTTGAGTTTAGATTTTCATCACCTTCAATTATCCAGCGAAAGGCAAGTGAGCGGAAGGTTGGTTGATCGACGATGAATTCTTCTGATTTTATTGCTTCCTGGGCGATACTTGACATTGAGAAAAGAGGGAAAAGCAACAAAAGGGAAAACAAATTTTTCAT
>JACNJG010000210.1:0-2126 GCA_014382685.1 Candidatus Cloacimonadota bacterium | reverse complement strand
ACTTGGTTGTTGCCACGAAAACCTTGTAGTCTGTATATCTGTAGGAATTTCATAATCAGTTCTAAGATCCGTTTCATAGACTTCCTTATAACCAGAAGTGCGTTCTTCAAATCTGATAGTCCATCTCGGGAGTAACCTTGTTGAATAACTTTCCACGTATTTATTTTGGTATCTCGTAGTCATTCCTGGAAATAACGCTCCATATCTACCGTAATATCTAATAACAGGAATCTCTCGATATACTCCAGGTTTGTTAAACTCTTTTAATGTTCTCGTTTCACTTTGTACTTGATATTGATATGTTTGTTCAAAATATTTATTTTTGTAAATTGAAATAATCGGCGGTTTTGTTTTTTCTTCTTCAACTAATTTTGCATGGTCTGTTATATAAATTATCGGCTCAAAATGGTATTCTCTCTCTCTTCGTAAAGGTAAAAACATACCACCAACATAATCCGAGGTTACATAATCAGCAATTTCAGCCCATAATGAATCTTCAGCATTCAAAGTTCTTTTAAACTTAAGCAAAAATAGGTCTTTTTCAAAAGATGTTTCAGATTCTTCAAAGCCGGTAAGTATATATGCCCCATCTCTTACCTGCACAATTAAACCAAGCAGCTTTTGCCCGGGCCCAACAAATTCATAATCGAATACAATATCCCCATTGCTGTCGAGTTTAAGTATCCAGAAATTGCTATTGAACTGCCCAGAAAACACCGATTCCCCACAGATCATGAAACCATCATCTTGAGCATGAAATATTGATGAGGCAATTTCAGCGCCAAAACCACCAATGGTTTTTTCCCATTCAATATATCCTTCTTTGCTTAGTTTCACGATCCATGTATCTATCTTGTTCGTCTCGATGTCGATCATATTTCCCCAAAAAGTATATCCTAAATCATTCATTTGAAAGATCTCCATCGCATTGTCTTCCCCCTTACCTCCAAAAGTCCTATCCCATTCAAACTCGCCTTCTTTTCCTAATTTTATTATCCAAAAATCAGCATTCCTATTAATATCAACTGTTCTTTTGCCACAGGCAGCAAAGCCCAAATCATCTGTACTGATGATCGAATAAATTACATCATTATACACTCCACCATAGGTAGTTTCCCATACAATATCACCATCGCTATTGCATTGGATTATCCATGCATCTTCCTTCTGTGTATCATCAACAAATTGCTTGCCTCCTATTATAAAACCATTATTTTTAGTTTGACAAGCACTGTATGCCGCATCATTAATTCCTTGTCCATAGGTCTTTTCCCATATTTTTGTACCTCGAAAATCAATTTTCAATATCCAAACTTTTGAGCTATTACCCGTGCGATCTTTTTGTGCTCCGCAGATTATATAACCCTTATCCTTTAATTGGATACAGGAGTAAGGAAATTCATTCCGCACCCTACTGCCGAAATTTTTGTACCACTCGATGCTTCCAAGATGGTTGAATTTCATTACCCAACAATTAATATTTTTCTCAGATTCAAAGATCGTTCCGGATATAACAAACCCATTATCCGACGTTGGTACAATACAGCTTATTTTAAGTGATCTAAAATTTTCATATATTTTTTGCCAAAAAATCCGGATATCTTGTGCATGCAGCTCAGAATCTGTAATGGATAGGAAAATAATAAGAACAAGTATGATAACTGGAATTTTTAGTTTCATATATAAGTTTTAAGATTTTAGAGTACCATGAGTCTGATAGAAATCTTCAATTGATGTTATAAGGTCCTCTTTCACGGTTACAATACTCCGTATTATATCACGCAACTTAGCTCTTGCATGATCATAGGTGAAACCTTCTTGATCCTGCATCCTTTTCAGCTCAATGTAGAAATCATTGAATACTCTCTTTACATCATTATCGTAAAGAACAATATCAAATCCGATATATGAAAAATCTGAGGCAATATCACTTTTATCAATTACATCGATATAGCGCTCGATACTCACAAGCTCAGATACACTCTTGGGCTGTTTATGATCCTCAATTCTCTTTACAACACCCCTATTCATGTCCATCTTGTAGGCATAGATCTTCGAGATTCTCTTAATTTGAGGTATAAGTATTGTATCACCATCCGGTAAAGTAAATGTTGCTGGCATATTTT
>JACNJG010000067.1:19472-21950 GCA_014382685.1 Candidatus Cloacimonadota bacterium | reverse complement strand
CCTCTTGACAAAAGAAATTTTGAAGATGGTATTTACACACAAATGAAAATAAAGACGAAACACATCTTCATCACCGGAGGAGTGGTGTCGTCTCTGGGAAAGGGAATCGCTTCTGCATCGATTGGTTTCCTTTTGAAGAAACTCGGGTACGAAGTTACTATCCAGAAATTGGATCCCTATTTGAATGTCGATCCCGGTACGATGAGTCCATTTCAACACGGTGAAGTCTTTGTAACAGATGACGGCGCAGAAACCGATCTTGACCTCGGTCATTACGAGAGATTTCTCGATATTTCTTTGAATCGGATGAGCAATCACACGGCAGGGCAAATATACGATACGGTTATTCAGAATGAGCGCAGGGGCGTTTATCTCGGGAAAACCGTGCAGGTGATTCCGCATATTACCAATGAAATTAAAAGGCGTATAATTAGTCTGGATAAGGAAGCAGATATTGTGATCACTGAAATTGGCGGCACGATCGGCGATATTGAGAGTTTGCCTTTTATCGAGACGATTCGGCAATTCCGACTTACCTATGGTGCCCAGAACTGCTTTTTCATTCATTTAACCCTTGTTCCATACATTGCAGTAGCAGGTGAATCCAAAACCAAACCCACTCAGCACAGTGTTATAAAACTTCGCGAGATCGGAATACAACCCGATATGCTCATCTGTAGAATAAGCACACGACTCACAAAAGAGATGATAAAAAAAATATCTCTCTTTACCAATGTGTACGAAAAAAATGTGATAGAAGGACGGGACACTTCGTGTATTTACGATATTCCGATCTTGTATTATGAACAGGGCGTTCATAACATCATTTGTGATTATTTTGATATCCCTACAACGGATATCAGTTTTGATAAGTTAAAAGGATATATCGCAAAATTCACCAATCCAAGCAGAACGATAACGATCGCATTATGCGGAAAATATGTACGTCATCAGGATGCATATAAGAGCATTATTGAAAGTTTGATTCATGCAGGGGTAGATTTTTCTACAAGAGTGAATATAAAAAGTATTGACACAGATAAGCTCTTTCCAAAGGATAAAGAGGTTGGTGATGAAGAGCTTCAGGTTATTCTTAAAGATGTTGATGGAATACTTATTCCCGGCGGATTTGGTGTACGGGGCATAGAAGGAAAGATCGAGATCGTGAATTATGCACGTAAGCATAAGATTCCATTCTTCGGAATTTGTCTTGGTATGCAGTGTGCAGTGATCGAGTTTGCACGTACAGAGCTTGGATATAAAGATGCTCACAGTGCAGAATTTGATCCCGAAACCCCGCATCCTGTTATTGATCTTATGCCGGAGCAGAAGGATATTGAAGATATGGGTGGCACCATGCGCCTCGGTGCATATCCCTGCGTATTGAAGGAAGATTCTCTTGCTCATACGATCTATGGTTTGGATAAAATTTCTGAGCGTCATCGCCATCGGTATGAATTCAATAATGAATACAGAGAAAGATTCGAGAAAAAGGGTATGAAAATCTCCGGTACATCTCCCGATAACCGGTTGGTCGAGATCGTTGAAATTCCCGATCATCCATTTTTTATAGCAGTGCAGTTCCATCCTGAGTTCAAATCACGGCTGGAGCATTCGCACCCTATCTTTCATAATTTTGTAAAAGCAGCATTGGCGTACAATGCAAAACAGAAAACATTAGAAACATGAGTGATAAAAAAAAGAAGCAGAATTTTTTAATAATTGCCGGACCCTGTGCAATAGAATCAAAGGAAGATTGTTTCCTTATTGCAGAGACTTGCAAGGCATTATGTGAAAAATATGCTTTCAAATATATCTTCAAAGCATCCTACAAAAAAGCGAACCGCACCGCATCGAGCTCATTCAGAGGTGTCGGACTGGAAAAGGGATTGGAAATTCTTGCAGAGATAAAAGAGAGATTTTCCTTGCCTGTTTTAACTGATATTCACGAAACAAAAGATGTGCAGAAAACAGCAGAAGTCGTTGATATTCTGCAAATTCCTGCATTTCTCTCCCGACAGACAGAACTTATCGAGGCAGCTTCGGGCACGGGGAAGATCATCAATATTAAGAAAGCTCAGTTCATGTCTGCAAATGGAGCGAAATACGCTTATGACAAAGCAGTGAATGCAGGTGCATCAGAAGTTTTTATTACTGAGCGTGGTACATTTTTCGGGTACAATGATCTGGTTGTTGATTTCCGCAATTTTCAGATTTTGGATTCCTGGGGAATTCCTGTGATCTATGATGTAACGCACAGTTTGCAGCAACCTTCGATCGATGAAACCTCCGGTGGTAGTCCTGAATTTGTGATGGGTATGGCTTCTGCCGCAGTTGCAACCGGTCATTTATCTGGTTTGTTTATCGAAACACATCCCGAGCCATCTCGAGCAAAGAGCGATGCTCGCTCCATGCTTCCATTAAAAGAATTAGAAAGGGTATTGCAAAGAATACGAAAATTGTTAGATTTATCATAAA
>JACNJG010000067.1:0-19355 GCA_014382685.1 Candidatus Cloacimonadota bacterium | reverse complement strand
ATCTTAAATTTACATTGGAGCTACATGAGATATAAAATATTTATTTTCGACGTCGATGGAGTTTTTACTGATGGGGGATTATACTATCTGGGAACACATGAAAGCGGGCGCAAATTTAATGTTCGCGACGGGCTTGGAATCCGCCTTCTGCAACAAACTTCCATTGTGCCAGTGATCGTGACAGGCAAAGAAACCGATGCAGTGACCGAGCGCATGAAAGTGCTCAAAATCACCAATGTATATCAGGGAGTACGCGATAAACTCTTTACTGTGCAAGAGATCATGAAAGAACTCGATGCCAACTTCGATGAGGTTATCTTTATGGGGGATGACTGGAATGATATGCCTGTTCTCGAAAAGGTGGAATGTGCAATTACTGTTCCTGCCGCATCTCAGGAAATTAAAGAAGTCTGTGATTATGTAACTACAACTCAAGGCGGTTACGGAGCAGTGCGCGAAGCCATTGAATGGGTATTAAAAAAAGAAAATCTATATGAAGAAGCAGCAAAATCCTTTGTAGCTTATTTGCAAAAGAATAATGAATAAAGTTTATCTAATAATATTATTGAGTCTCCTTATTTTTTCTGCATGTTCAGACAGCAAAGGTCCGGTTACTTTCAAAGATATGGGAAAGCAAAGTGTTGAGATCACAGATTCTATAACTATATATAGTTCATCAAAAGATCTAACTCTTTGGACATTAAAGGCAGACAGATTGAAAAAATATCCAAGAGAAAACATTATGCATTTCAGTACGATAGAGCTTAATCTTATGAACAAAGACGGCACTCTGGCTTCAACTATCTATGCTGACAGCGCCATTGTCGATGACGAGATGCAGACCATATACGCCAAAGGCAATATTGAAATTTACTCTCAGGAAGGCGATATCTTCGGAAAATCAATGACCTGGGATAGAAAAAATGATGAGATATTTTCTGAGGATTCAGTAAAAGTGATACGTCATGGCAATGTTATACAGGGATCCAGCTTCACTAGCGATTCCCGTTTTGACCATGTAACACTGCACAGAGCAAGTGCAGAAGGAGATGTAGGTGAATCTGAAGTGCTTTGGTAGTATTCTCATATTACTAATTCTGTGTTTTTCTTCAACTTTGTTGAGCAAAGAAGATAATCGTCATTACATTCTTAAAAATGCAAATTTGGTAAAGATCGATAAAATTGAGAATGATACGATCACCACATTAAAAGGCGATGTGTATCTGATCTACAATGACATTGAATTTTTTGCTGATAACGCTCAAATATTTCAGAAAGATAGAAAAGTGAAACTCTTCGGCAATGTCCGATCAATTGATGATACGCTCGAAGCAGGGGCACAAAAAGCAACCTATTTTCACAAAAATGCTATACTCAAACTAGAAAAGGATGCATATTTCATCGAAAATTCCTCAGACACATTGCTTAAAAAAGTTACTGCGGATTTTATTGAATATCAAAAAGATAATAAAAAAGTGCATGCTTTAAACAATATTATTGCCACAGATTTTATTGAAGGGGTTGTTTGCACATGCGGGAAATTCCGCTACGATATGGAGACTGACTACGGACTTGCTCGGGAAAATCCAGTGCTTACCTTTCAGCGAGATAATGAATTAAAAATTTACAGCAAGCAGATGGAGCTTTTTGCAAAAGATAAGAAATTAACAGCAACCTATGATGTGAAAGTAGAGACTCAAGACACATATGCTACATCCAATTTTCTGATCTATTTTAATGATCAGGAAAAGGCGGTAATGCTCGGAAATCCGCAGTTTAAAAGTTCTCTTTCAACTGCAACTGCCGAGGAATTCCAGGTATTCTTCAAGGATGAAAAGATTCACGAGCTTCTTATGGTAAAAAATGCAGTGATCCATTTCAAAGAGGAAGAAAGCATCGGAAAAGAGAATTATCTTTACGCAGAAAAAGTTCTCATGAAGATCAATAATGATAAACTAACCTATCTGCATGCTCAGGATGTATCACGCAGCTTTTTTGAGCAAAGAAATGGCGAGGATATTCTTATAAATAAATTAGCAACATTGCAGCTCCAAGTATTCTTCGATGAAGGAGAAAAAATTAAAACGATAATAGCTGAAGATGACATTAAGGGCACTTATACGTTTTCAAGCTCAGCTCAGATTTTAGAGAAATAATATGGAACAAAAAGAAAGTATAATTCGCACCCAGGATCTAGTTAAGATCTACGGAAAGAAAAAAGTTGTAAATCAAGTTTCTATTGAAGTAAGGCAAGGTGAGATCGTTGGACTTCTTGGACCAAACGGTGCAGGCAAAACAACGACCTTTCATATGATGATCGGACTCATAAAAGCCAACAGTGGGCATTTTTTTATTGATGATGTCGATATCATTAAAATGCCTATGTACAAGCGCGCACGAATGGGAATTAGCTATCTTTCTCAGGAACCTTCTGTGTTCAGCAAACTGACAGTAAAGCAAAATGTCATGGCAATTCTAGAAACCCAGAATTATACTAAGAAAGAAAGACAGACCATTCTAAAAGAGTCACTCAACGAGCTTGATCTCACAAAACTATCAAACCAAAAAGCATACTCACTTTCAGGTGGAGAGCGGCGTAAATTGGAGATAACACGCTCTTTGATCACCATGCCGAAGTTCCTTTTTTTGGATGAACCTTTCTCTGGAGTTGACCCTCTTGCAGTTTCGGATATTCAGGACATCATTATAAAATTGCAGAAAAAAAACATTGGGATTTTAATAACCGATCATAATGTGCTTGATACTTTACAAATTACGGACAGAGCATATATTATCTATGAAGGTAAAGTTCTTCTTTCGGGCACATCCCGGGAATTGGTCAATGATCCTCAGGCTCGAAAAATATATTTAGGTGAAAGATTTTTGAAATATGATTTTAATTAAGTTTGCCTTTTTTACTTTTTCTAAAAAAATTCTAATATAAAATACATGAATAAACTTGCAAGAAAACCATCCTGGTTAAGGGCAGAGATGCTTGGTGCATCGAATACTGCCAATCTCACGAAAATGCTCTCGAAGTTTAAGCTTCATACAGTATGTGAAAGTGCACGATGTCCAAATCGGGGAGAATGCTTTGAAAAGGGTTCTGCAGTGTTCCTTATTATGGGTAATGAATGTACTCGCAATTGCAAATTCTGTGCAATTCCCACTACTACACATGCCTTGCCACTCGATCCTGACGAACCACGAAGAGTCGCAGAAATGTCTCACAAACTTGGTCTGAAGCATGTTATCGTCACCTCTGTAACACGCGATGATCTTGAAGATGGGGGAGCTGCTCATTTCCAGCAAACCATAAAAGAGATCAGGGCTTTGCTCGGAGATAAGGTATTTATCGAAGTGCTTACTCCCGATTTCAAAGGTAATGAAAATGCAATTGACACTGTTATAAAAGAAAAACCGACAATCTTCAATCATAATCTCGAAACCATTAAGCGATTGTATTCAACCATCAGACCTCAAGCAGATTATGAACGCTCCCTTTCACTTTTGGAAAGGGTGAAGCAGCAGGATCCAAAGATCATTACAAAGACAGGTATTATGGTTGGATTGGGCGAATCTCATGATGAAGTATTGCAGGTAATGGAAGACGCCAGAAAGGTTGGAACAGATATGCTGACGATCGGGCAGTATCTTCAGGCAACAACAAAGAATTTTCCGGTGCAGGAATATATCCATCCAAAAATTTTTAAAGATTATAAAACAAAGGGAATGAAAATGGGATTTCTCTATATTGAATCTGCACCATTAGTGAGAAGTTCCTATTATTCTCAAGATTTGGCAACCATTCTACAAAATAAATAAAGCGAGGTATGAAACTATGCAAATCACAATTACTGCACGTCATTTCGAATTAACCGATCCTATCAAGGATTATGCGGATAGCGCAATGAGAGGACTTAAAAGGTATTTCGACCATATTATCGTCGCTGAGATGATATTACGGGCCGAGAAAAACAGGAATATTGCTGAATTAAATCTGAGTGTAAAAAAACTGAACTTAGTTGCTAAAGCTCGCGAACAGGATATGTACACTGCTATTGATAGTGTAATTAGAAAAATCGAGAGGCAGATCAAAAAACAAATCGGAAAGATGAAGCGGCATCATTCAAATGATAAGGTGGCGCTCAAGGAGTTGGAAAAGACTGAAGTAGCTACTTTGAATATCATTCAAAAAACTGTTAAACCCGTAGAACTTGACCTTGATAGAGCAATTGACGAGTTCAGTAATAGGGAAAATGGTTTCCTTCTTTTTCGAAATACGGGAACAGATAAGTATGCGATAATAAAAAAGATCAAAAACGGCTACGAAGTCACTGAAATTCAATAAATGAGGCAATAATGAAAGCATTAACTGTTGGAATGTTATTCGAACTTAAACAGAAAGATTTAACTTTTACTCTTCTTTCAAAGAAAAAGGGACTTTCAAAGGAAATCACTACGCCTGAACTTTCCCGTCCGGGACTTGCTTTTGCCGGATTTACAGATACTTATGCCTACGATAGAATCCAGGTGCTCGGTGAAACTGAAGTTCAATATCTAAAATCCCTTGAACCATCAACGAGATATGATAAGATAAAGAAACTCTTTTCTCAGTTTGATATCCCCTGCTTTGTGATCGCGAAAGGGCTTTTTCCCACAAAAGAACTGGTTTTCCTTGCTGATGAACATAACATTCCTGTGATCCAGTCCCGCATGAAAACTATTGCTCTATATCATAGTTTATCAAATTTCCTGCAAGACTGGTTTGCACCTTCCAAATCCATTCATGCAACACTTGTTGATGTGTTCGGTGTGGGAATTCTTGTCACAGGTCAGAGTGGAATCGGGAAAAGCGAATGTGCATTGGAGTTGGTATCACGCGGTCATCGTCTTATTTCTGATGATGTTGTGCATATCAAAAAAAGAATGAATATCATCATAGGAGATGTAAATAAGCAGCTTGGACATTTTATGGAAATCAGAGGTATTGGACTTCTCGATATTGAAACTATGTTTGGAATCCGCGCTATTAGAATGCAGAAACGGATTGAAACTCAGGTTGAGCTAATTCCGTGGCGTCATAATATGGACTATGAAAGAATTGGTTTGAAGGAACGTTTTAACCGCATACTCGATGTGGAAATTCCAATCGTATATCTGCCTGTATCACCAGGTAAGAGCATAGCAGCCATCGTTGAAGTCATAGCTATGAACCATATGCTCAAGGTTTATGGTCATAATGCAGCAGAAATATTTAATGAGAGAGTTCAAATGGAAATTGAACGCAAAAACAGAATACGAACCTATCTTGAAACTGACCAAGAATAGATGATCACAATAACTGTTATGCTCACAAATAAACTTGGCATCCACGTTCGTCCTGCTTCGTTGATATCCAAAACTGCTTCCAAATATAAATCCAATTTTCTTATTCGAAAAGATGATATGGAGATCAATGGGAAAAGTGTCATGGGCATCATGATGCTGGGAGCTGGTAAAGATACGGAACTGGAATTGTTCTTTGATGGCGTTGACGAGCAGGAAATGATGGAAGAGATCGTTGAACTTTTCGAGGAAAAATTCGGAGAAGAATGATGAAAGAATATATTGGATATTCCATTGCTCCAGGACTAATCGCCGGTAATGTTACTCTTGTAGATAGTGATATTTATACGGTTTCGAAAGGACATATCAAAGATTCTGAGGTTGAGGAACATATTAAGAGCTTTCAAAATGCTGTTACACTCTCGATCAGTGAGATAGATCTTTTGCTCACTTACCTTGAAACACGAGCCAGAGAAGAAAGAAATATCCTGCAGTCTCACCAAGAAATCCTCAAAGATAAAATACTTATTGAGGATGTCGCAATTATTATCAGAGAAGAACTGAAACCCGCTGACAGAGCCGTTCAGGAGTATTTTAATAAAATGATCGACCACCTGTCCGATATTGATGATGTAGTGCTCAGCCAACGAAAGGAAGACTTTGAAGATATCAAAATGCGTATCATTCGAAATATGCATTATCAGGATATTCATATCAAAGATTTTGTAAAGGGAAATAAGGTTGTTGTATTGGCGGAAATCATTCCATCACTGGTATTGAGTATTAAAGATTCACACCCTCTCGCTGTCATTGTGGAAAAGGGCTCACCACATTCTCATTCTGCAATAATTGCCAAATCCATTGGTATTCCTGTCATCTTTAATATTGAAAATGCTCTCAAAGAATTTAAGGAGAATGATTTTGTTATTGTGTATGGAGATGAAGGAAAAGTCATTCTAGAACCTGACGAGAAGCACATAAAAGATTATGAAGTCTTTCAGAAGAATGCTAAGAAGATTTTTAAAGAAAAAATTGCACTCCTAAAAACTCCCACTCTCACAAAGGATAAAACCAAGATCGAACTTATGGGAAATATAGAATTTCCTGAAGAATGCGAAATTCCGGAAGTCCAGTACATAGATGGAGTAGGTCTGTTCAGAACAGAATTTCTCTATTTTATGGAAAATGCCTTTCCTTCAGCAGAGAGTCAATTCAAAATATATAGGCAGGTAATTGAAAATTTTCCTGATGGAAAGCCCGTGTATGTACGTACTTTTGATGTTGGCGGGGATAAACTGCAAAGAGAGTTTGGACTTCATAAGGAAGTAAATCCCAATCTTGGGTGCAGAGGTATCCGTTTTCTGCTTAAATACAAAGAGATATTTAGGCAGCAAATTCTAGGAATTCTTATGGCATCTGCTTACGGAAATCTCAAGATCATGCTGCCAATGATTGCTTCGATAAAAGAAATAATTGAATCTCGCGAACTTATTGAAGAAGAAATGGCACTTCTCAGGAAGAAGAAAATTGCGTTTAATGATAAAATTGAAATTGGTATTATGATTGAAATTCCATCTTCTGCAATTCTTGCAGACCAGTTTGCAAAGCACGCAGATTTCTTTAGTATCGGCACAAATGATCTCACTCAATATGTGCTGGCAGCGGATAGGAATAACGAAGCTCTTGCCGATGAGTTCACCTATTTTGATCCTGCAGTAATTGAACTCATCAGAACAACAATTAAGGCAGGAAAGAAACACAATATTGATGTGAAATTATGTGGAGAAATGGCAAGTGATCCCATCGCTGTTCCGTTACTTTTGGGTTTGGGATTACGCTCTTTTAGTGTAAATATCAGTGGTATTATTCAGATAAAAAAAATACTATCGCGTTTCACTATTGCAGAACTCGAGAATTTTTATAAAAAACATCAGAGCACTTCTCAAGAGGAACTGCAAAGAGTGTATAAACAGTTAACAAAACAATAAAAAATTTCATACTTTCGATGAAGAAAGGAGAGTAATGTCTTCATTAATTAATTTAGATTATACAGGAAATTTCAATCGATTTGATACTGAGCACATGTATGAACAGATCATTTCTCTTCCACAGCAGATTAAGGAAAGCTATTTTAATCAGGAAAAAAGCGATATTGCACGATACTATAAGAATATTTCTAAAGTGTATATCTGTGGAATGGGCGGCTCTGCCATCGCAGGGGATATCGCAAAAACTCTATTCGGAGATACCCTGAAGATCAGTGTATTTAAGGATTATAATATTCCTCCGTTTCTTGATGAAACAACCCTTGGTATCGTTTGCAGTTATTCGGGAAATACTGCAGAAACAGTATCTTGCTTTGAAATCCTGAAAGAAGCTGGCGCTCAGATCGCAATGGTAACATCCGGCGGAATACTGAAACACTACGGCGCAAAGGAAGGATACCTTATCAAGTTGATACCGCCGGGATTCCAGCCACGTGCTGCGATAGGGCATTTGTTTTTCTCGATCGTCAAAATATTCGAAGAATTAGAGCTCATTGAGGACCAGAATATCAATGTGAAACTCACTCTTCTGAACCTGACCCATAAACTTAAGCTAATCAACCGTGATGTGGAAGAGTCAAAAAATTTTGCGAAGGGTTTGGCACAGAAGATCTTTAAAAAGATTCCCGTTATTTATAGCAGCAATCCCCAATTATTTCCACTTGCCTACAGGTTCAAATGCCAGATCAATGAGAATGCAAAAACCCATGCTTTCTGCAACACATTCTCAGAAATGAATCATAATGAGATAGAGGGCTGGGAGAGCTATTACAATAACTCGCTTGTTCCAATCTTCATCAGTGATTATGAGGAGAGAAAAAAATATATCAAACGCGTACAGGTTTTTAAAGATATTATCCGGCTGTCCGAAGAAGAGAAGAAACTGGAAAATCCTGCTCATGAAGAAGTGGAATATCTCGAGATATTCACTGACGGAAAAACTATGATGGGAAAGACCTTCTCAACCATTCTTCTCTGCGATATGATAAGCTATTATTTGGCAATACTGAATCGTGTGAATCCAAGCGAGATAAATTTCATCGATATGCTGAAGAAATCTATTTAGGCACTTAACAAATGAAATCTACCAGTAAATTGTATTTAAAATGAAGATTCACGCAGAGACGCTGAGACAAGAACGCAGAGACGCAAATGAAAAAGTAACTTCTAACCACCCGACTACGCTGCGCTTCAGTCTTCGCTTCGCTTCAGTCTTCATTTCATTACGACTTGACAGGACGCCCCGACAAGACGCCGTTGCAGGCGAAAGACACGAAAATCACGAAAGTAATTTTTTCTCGTTCAAAAAACCCACTGCTCTTGTTCTCATTCCCAAGCCCCAGCTTGGGAATGCAGCAAATCCTATCTATGCAATACGTCACACGATAGTGACTTAGTTCTATGATTTTTGGCACAATATTTCCATCAGTCTCTATAACCTCTTTATTAGAGAGAATTCATACAGATAATTTTTCTACTTATCTTTTTCATTTGTGTATTTTAGTGTTAATTCGTGGTTGTATTTTTCCCGGTTTATCCGACTTAGTATAATTATGCAGAAAACCTTCAATATTGCATTCCTAACTTCCGGAAGAAGCAGGGGCTCGAACTTCGAAGCGATCATGACACATCTGCAGAAATGTAATGTGCCGATAGAAACAAAATTTCTTATCATAACACGAGCAGATGCTCCTATCAAACAACGAGCTGAGAAATTCGGAGTTCGATACATACTCCTCGATGATAAAAATACATTTGAGCAAGAACTCCTCGCACTTCTCAACAAAAATAATGTGCATCTTGTTGTACTTGCCGGATTTATGAGAAAACTGTCTGAGGATTTTCTGCAGAAATATTCGGGAGATATCATTAACATTCATCCTGCTTTGCTCCCAAAATTTGGAGGTAAAAGTATGTTCGGAATGCGCGTTCATGAAGAAGTTTTTCAAATGAAAGAGAAATTTTCCGGCGCTTCAGTTCATTATGTGAATGAGCGCTATGACGAAGGTGAGATCATTGCACAGCGGAAAATTCCAATTGATCATTGCAAATCTGCCGAGGAAATTGCAAAAGAAGTTCTGAAGATCGAGCATCAGCTCTATCCCGAAGTGATTGAAAAAGTAGCTCATGAATTCCACAAATCACATAAATAAGTAAAAATCTGAGTGAAAAAGATTTCCATAACTACTCTTGGCTGCAAAACCAACCAATTTGAATCCGAAGCAATACTCGATCAATTCATTAAGCATGGTTACGTTTTTTGCAATCTAAATGAAAAACCTGATATTGCCATCATAAATACCTGCTGTGTGACGAACCGGGCTGAGTACAAATCCCGATATGCAATTCGAAGGGCTTTAAAAAGTATTTCTCAAGGTGGAAAGGTAGTGGTAGCCGGCTGTTATGTAAATAAGGGAAGCTCTTTCTTTGAAAAAAATCTCAAGCAAATATACCTTTTTCCAAATAATCAAAAACATGAAATTTTTTATCATATTGAAAAATCAATAGAAGAGAACCCGCAGGATTTTTTAGAACTTTCTACAGATTCATATTACTTGCATACAAGAGTTCCTGTGAAGGTTCAGGATGGTTGTAACTTTTTCTGTGCTTATTGCATTCTTCCCTTTGTTCGAGGAAAACCGGTAAGCCGTCCGCTCCGATCTATCATAGATCAAGTAAATACTCTTGCAGAAAAAGGAGTGAAAGAGATAATTCTGACAGGCATCAATCTTGGGCTTTATGGTTTTGATCTTGAAAATTATCATTTGCTGGATTTGCTCAACGAACTTGTGCAAACTGATATTCAGCAGATACGTCTGAGTTCAATCGAGCCAATGTTTTTTGATGATGATATGATCCGGTTCCTCGCATCTCAAAAAAAGATATGTCCTCATTTTCATATACCTCTGCAAAGCGGTTCTGACGTTGTGCTTGCAAAAATGAACAGGACATATTCCACATCAGATTTCGAGAAGATCATCGAAAATATTAAAATTGCAATACCCGATGCTGCTATCGGATGTGATGTGATAGTTGGATTTCCCGGTGAGACAGATAAAGAATTCTGTAAAACATATAATTTTATTGAAAATCTTCCCGTTAGCTATCTGCATGTTTTCAGATATTCGCCCAGAAAATTCACAAAGGCGTCGGAAATGCAGTGGGATTTGAGCGGAACAGTCAGCAAAAAAAGAATGCAAAGCTTGCTAAAATTAGGGCAGACTAAAAAAAATGAATATTCAAAATATTTGATTGAAAAGAAGGTTCCTTTGAAAGCAGTTTTGGAAACAAAGGATAGAGAATATTGGACTTCGGTTTCCGACCATTATGTAAGAGTTTTTCTTAAAGATGAGAATAACACTGCTAAAAATGGAATGTTAAAAAAGGTTGTTGCAAGGGAATTAACGATTGATAATGAGGGATTGATAGTAGAAGAATGCACTCATGATTGAGATCATAGGATTGAAAAAAACTCTGGATGGAACTGCCATTTTGAATGGTATTAATCTGAAGATCGAGAAGAATAAAACTACTGTAGTGATCGGAGAGAGCGGATGCGGAAAAACAGTGTTGCTAAAACACATTATTGGATTTTTTAAGCCCGATGAAGGAGAAATTCTTTGTGATGGCAAGAGGATCGATACACTTTCGTGGAAGGGTTGGAATAATCTCAGGCGGAAAATGACTATGGTTTTTCAAAACTCAGCACTCTTTGACTGGCTCAGTGTATATGACAATGTGGCGCTTCCTCTTAGGGAACAGCATGATCTTCCTGAAAACGAAATCAAGGAGCAGGTTGAAGAAAAGCTCGCAATGGTCGGCATGTCCGGTCAGGAGAAGAAGATGCCTGCAGAACTTAGTTTTGGAATGCAGAAGAGAGTGAGTCTTGCCCGGGCAGTGATACTTAATCCCGAATATATTCTCTACGATGAACCCACAACCGGTCTTGATCCGATCATCGCAAATAATATCATTGGACTATTCTCCACTTTCAAAAAGGTATATCATACCACTTCTTTGATCGTATCTCATGATATCAGTATAGTATTCAAGATTGCCGACAAGGTAGCATTAATGAAAGATGGAAGTATAATTTTTCAGGGATCGGTCGATGAACTCGGCAAAGTGGAAAATTCGTATATAAAGAAATTTATTTCAAGATGAGTGAAATATTATGAAAACAAAAAAAAGTGAATTAATCGTCGGAATGATAATCGTATTGGCAGTGCTGATCGTTGTGTTCGGTAATATCGTCATTACAGGCAGTAAGCAAAAGTCTGATATGGCTGAAATTATTGTGCAATTTCCACAAATTGGTGGTTTGGATGTGGGCAATACTGTTTTTGTTCACGGAGTGCGAGCCGGCAAAGTAGCTGATATTGCGCTTGAGCAGAACGGAGTAAAAGTTGTACTTCTTGTTAATAAAGAAATTATCCTAAAAAAAGATACGCGCATTATAATCTCAGAACGCGGTATGATGGGGGAACGGGAAATCTCAATTGATCCGGGTAGTTCGTCGGAAAACCTCAACACTTCCCAGCTCATTCAGGGATATTATAATGTAGGATTCAATGAAACTATTTCACAAATTGGTGTTACTATTAAAAACATCAATGCTCTTTCGGGCACTTTAGGGGAGCTCATCGATGACAAAGGTCAGATCAGAACCATCAAGGATGTGATCCAAAATCTAAATGCACTTCTGCTAAATATGAATCACATTTTTGAGAAGAACAGAGATATTTCTATCGAATTTGAGCGTATCAATAATATTTTGACCAATCTTGATATTCTTATCAGCAATAATGACGAGAAGGTGGATAGGATCATTACATTTGCTGATGATAAAGTATCCGAAATTGACATCATGCTTGGTCAGATGCAGGGGCTTATTAATAGACTTGAAAGTGAAGATACCAATCTTGGACGTTTCACAGCAAATGATTCTCTTTATCAGAAAATTAATGCAACGATCGTACGCTTTGATTCTCTGGTTACAGATATAAGAGAAAATCCCAAGCACTATTTCCGTCTTTTTTAATTAAGGATTTACCATGAAAAAAATCATTTTTTTACTGATCTTCATGCTGATAATTGCAAGCTCGTTACATGCAACTTATTTTGGAAAGAATAAGACAAATCTTCCGGACATGCAATGGTCAGTGATGAAGACAACACACTTCGATATATACTATCAAACCGGACTCGATATCGTCGGGCAGATCACCACAGTTATAGTTGAGAATGCCTACTACAGATTTCAAGAACTGTTCGAGCAATCTCTTCCACAGAAAATTCCCGTGCTCATCTACAATTCTCATAATGAATTTGAAGAAACAAATATATTATTTCAAATAATTGAAGAAGGTGTTGGCGGTTTTACTGAATTCATAAAAAATCGTGTTGTGGTTCCCTTTGATGGAGATTATAAACTATTTGAAACTACAGTCGTACACGAACTCTGCCATGTTTTTATGTATTTTACTATGCAGGGTGGAAGCTTTTCAAATTTTGCAAGCGGACTCTTTTATTCGCTTCCCTTCTGGTTCTCTGAGGGATTGCCGGAGTGGTCGTCGGAACACGGCTCTGCAAGCAATGAGATGTATTTGCGCGATCTTATCGTAAATGATAAGCTCATTCCATTGGAATATGTAGGCGGATATTATGCTTATCGTGAAGGGGAGTCATTTCTGCTCTTCCTCGAAGAAATGTTCGGTTCTAACAGCATAATTGAACTCCTCTATAATTTCAGAATATATAAAAGTGTGGATGAGGCAGCCAATCGTACTTTTGGCTTTAGTATGAAGAGTCTCGAGGATCAGTGGCGATACTATCTACAGAAAAAGTACAGCAGTATCATCGATGAAAATGTGCTTCCAAACAGCAAATATCAGCAGGTTACAAAACATAATCCCAAGGAATCAAATGCAAATTGGGATCCCGTCTTTTCACCGGATGGAACGCAAATTCTCTATTATTCAAATAAGAATTACACACTGGGAATATACAAACGTTCTACGCTCGGACTTTATAAACCAAAGAAAATAATTACCGGTGGATATACCGACAAATATGAAGGATTTCATTTTCTGAAAACTTCACTTTCTTATTTTCCTGATGGGGAGCGCTTTGCCTTTGTCGCCAAAACATCGAAGGGCGATGATATTGTTATTGCAAAAGTTAATGATGGGAAAGAACTTGAGAGGATCACACTTGATTTCAACAGTATTTTTGAGATCGATGTCTCTCCTGATGGTAAAAAAATAATCCTTGTGGGTCTTAAAGATGCACAGAGTGATCTTTATATTTATGATCTGAAAACAAAGACAGTATCCCGATTGACAGATGACTGCTTTGATGACCGCTATCCACGTTGGTCATCAGACGGCAAGCAGATAGTGTTCTCATCCCAAAGATTTATAAAAGAACCCTTTAAGCAGGAGGATGAGCATCTTATTTTTTCGAATCTATACTATAATATTTTTACCTATGATCTGCTGACCGATACGATTGTTGCGATCACTAATGCATCCTATGATCACCAGTATCCCATCTGGACGAAAGATCAGCAGTATATTGTCTATAGCGCCTATAGAGACAGTGTTTCTAATATTTTTGTGTATGATTTTCAGGAAAAAGCAATTGCTCAATTGACAAATATTTTCAGTGGCACTTTCTCACCATGTGTGAGTGAAGACAATACCGAGATGGTCTTTTCCAGTTTTTATAAAATGGGCTGGGATCTTTATCTATACAGCAATCCACTCGATAGTCTCAACTACATTGCTTATCAAGAACCCCAGACTGTTAAAGATAATCCCTTTGATGAAGTCTTCCATCTCAAGGAATTCAAGAGATTTTATCGCATGCGTGAAAAATTAATTACAAAGAAATCGCGTTTTGACAGCGATTATTTCTTTATGAAGGATACGCTGGAAGCTAAACCGGATTATAAGGAGGATAAAGAGCCCGAAGTTGAGGATTACAAACTCAAATTCACTCCCGATTTTTTGTTTGGAGGTCTTGCTTATTCAACCGGTTATGGTGTTTCAGCCCAGATATATGTCGCCTTAAGCGACATACTTGGCAATCATCATATTGACATTATAGCCGATGCGAATAAATCTATATCCGAAAGTGATATTATTCTGAATTATTACTATATCAAAAAACGCATTGATTATGGTGTCGGCATTTTCAATCTTGTCGATGACTACTACTATTTCAATTACTGGATCAAGCATGGTTTTATCTATGACGGCATGAAGAAGGACAGAAACACCGGTGTGAATACACTTATCAGTTACCCCCTTGACAAATTCAATCGTTTCGATCTTTATAATAGTCTATTCTACAACAAAATTGAATGGTATCGTTGGTACAACAATGAGTGGCACATCGAGGATAAATACACAAGAGATACCTGGATCTATGCCCCATCACTGTTTTACACTCATGATACTGCATTGTGGGGAATTACAGGACCAATTAAAGGTTCGAGATTTCAGGCAGGAGTTCAAAAGAGTTTTGGCTCAAATAATGATTATCTGAACATCTATGGCGACTTCCGGAAATATATCGCCTTCAGTCGTGATTACCAGCTTGCAGGAATGCTGAATATGGGCTTCAGCACAGGTCTTGATAAACAAGAGTTCATCATGGGTGGTTACTATAATCTTCGTGGTTATCTCGATAAGGAATACCTCGGAAACAACATTGCTATCGGTACTGTGGAGTTCAGATATCCTTTCATCGAAGAACTCAAAATCGGTTTCCCGTTACCAATCTGGATCAGAAGCATAAGAGGTGCGATCTTTGCTGATATTGGCAAGGTTTGGAACGATTTTGATGAGTTCAAAAATACACATGACAATCCAATTAAAATTGGATATGGAATCGGTACACGAATGAACCTTGGCTACTTCATTCTAAAATTTGACTGGGCTTGGAAAAGTACTGAAGGATTCGAGTCAGAACCTTCGTTTTATTTCTCCCTGAATGCAGAATTTTAAAGCTCATGAAAAATATTTTTCTGATTGGTTCAATACTTCTGTTTCTTGGATGTTCAAGTTTGTTTTTACACAAAACTGAAGACCCTCAATTTAGAGAAGCGGCACTTCATAAAGCTATTGGTAGTATTGATGAATTACTTCGTACTCATCAATTTAATAACGCAAAGAAAAGTATTGATAAATACATTCGAAATTATCCGTCTAGTATGATAGGATATGAGAAATTGATTTTTTTCTACAATGTTGCTGATATATCTTCTGATGACATAGCAAAAGATAAAGAAAAATATCTGGCTTATATTGATAAGAACCTGTTACAGGATAGTCTTTCCATGCAAGTTGAATATCTGTTTATGACAACTCTTGAAGACTCTTCAGCAGTTTCAATACTCGATACTTTGATCCAAAAATATCCTCGCTGTTCAGTTACAACCGATAATGCACAGGAACAGGTCTTTGACTATGCGGTAATGAGAGACGACTCTGTTCGTGCCAAGGGATTGGAAGATTTTCTGGGAATATATCCTGATAACAAATGGACTCCTCTTGCATGGCGATATTTGCTCTACTCGTATGACAACCTAGAAGATGAAACAAAAATGGATTCAACCTTGATAGCTGTTGAGCTGAGATACTCAAATGATCCGAGAATGCTCAATACTGTTGCCCGATATTATCTGGATAGGAAACAGAAACTATCTGAATATGAAGATAAAATGAAAGTAATGATCGATTCGCTCGATAATGCTGAATGGGAAAATAGTTATTATTTCTTTGGCGACAAATCAAGAGAAGAGCAACTGGCGACATATCGATTCACCCTTGCAGAGCTTCTTTTTGAGCAGAATAAATATGATAAAGCATTATCGGTTTTACAAAAAATACCCACCAAAGACCTTCTTGCACAGCATTATTATCTAATGGGAAAGATCGAGGTGACTATCGAACAGGATGCAGCGGCTTTTAATCATTTGTTACAAGCAGTTATTATGGGTGATGAACGCAACAAATGGACTTACAAAGCTGATTCCCTGTTAAATGAATTATATGAGGACTTGTCTGATGGCGGTAAGGCATTTCGTCAATTCGTGAATGTATGGGCAAAATACAACGAGCCACTTTTCACAGATGTAACAGAGCAGACGGGTTTAGGTTCCTATAAGAATAGCCGAATTGCCTGGGGTGATTATAACAACGACGGATTTGATGATATCCTGTTAAATGGAAATGTGCTCCTGAAAAATAATACTAACGGAACTTTTACTGATGTAAGTGAAAGCTCAGGAATTTCTGAAGGCAGAACAAACGGCGGACTCTGGGCTGATATTGATCGGGATGGATTTCTTGATATTTTTTCGACTTCTTCTGCTTCTGAAAGAGAAGACAAGCTCTGGAAAAATAAAGGGGATGGCACGTTTGAAGATATTACATCATTCTCTCCAATTTCTGATACGCTGCAAACAGAAGGTGCCGGATGGGGCGACATAAATGGCGACCTATATCCCGATCTGTATATTGCCAACTATGAGCATGGTGGAGAATATGACAAAGAACCGGATTTCCTTTTCTTAAATAATAGGAACGGCACTTTTACCGATGTTACGCTTTCCTATAATATTATCCCTCCCTTTCAAGAAGACCAGGCAGGCAGAGGTGTTAATTGGGGAGATTATAATAATGACGGATTTTTAGATATTTTTGTGTCTAACTATCGGTTAGATAAAAATTTTCTATGGAAAAACTTGAAGGGTAAAAAATTTAAAAATGTGGCTGAAAAAGTTGGAGTGGAAGGTAACTATGTTGATGGCTGGTATGGTCACACAATTGGCAGCGAGTGGGGAGATTTTGATAACGATGGAGATATGGACTTGATCTGTGCAAATCTGGCTCACCCAAGATATATTAAATTTTCCGATATGACACAACTCTTTGTGAATGATCTGAAAAAAAATACATTCTACGATATTAGAGAATCTGCAGGAATTACTTATGATGAATGCCACAGCGATCCATCCTGGGGAGATGTGAACGGTGATGGATTTCTCGACCTCTTTATAACCTCGATTTATCCAAACCGAAGGAGTTATCTCTATCTCAATAATGGAGATAAAACTTTTACAGACATTACCTATCTGTCAGGTGTGCGCACCTTCAACTCATGGGGAGCTGCATACTCGGATTATGACAATGATGGAGATATCGATCTGCTTGTGTGCGGTGGTGAGGGAATACATCTTTTCAGAAATGAGAGTACGCCGGATAATTGGCTTAAGATTAAAATTGTTGATGAAAATGGCACGACACCTTTGATCGGAACTCGTATAGAAGTAATTCAAAATGAGATGAAACAAATTCGTGAGATCCAGGGCGGAAAGGGAACAACAAATCAGCATAGTATGATACAGTATTTTGGCTTTCCCGCAGGTGATGATGTTTCGATAAATGTTTTGTACCTCGATGGTTCTACGCAAAAATATCAAAATCAAAAAATAAATCAAACTATAACAATTCAATATACAGAAGAACAATAAAAAATTTGTTCATTAGGTACTATATCAATTCAACTGACCTGCGATAAAAGCGGTTGTCCATGCAGCCTGAAAATTATATCCTCCGGTAATTCCATCAATATCCATAACTTCTCCGGCAAAATAAAGATTTTTGCACACCTTACTTTGCATTGTAATAATATCTATACTTTCCAGACTGACACCACCACACGTCACAAACTCTTCTTTATAAAGTGTTTTCCCTTTCACAGAATACACATCATTAGTCAATACATTTACCAATTTATTCATTCCCTTCTTTCCGAGTTCTCCCCACTTTTTCTTGGCGGAAAGATCGACCTTTTCTAGCAAAAAATGCCATAACCTTTCCGGTAAAAAATAGGGTCGCACATTTGATAATAATTTATTTGAATGCTCATTCACAATGCTACTTAACGTATCCTTAACTATGTTGTTATTCTGGACATTTACCCAGTTCACCAAAATATTAAATTCATATCCTTTTTCACTTGTTAATCTTGCTCCAAAAGCCGATAACTTCAGGATCACTGGACCACTCATTCCCCAATGAGTAATGAGCAGGGGACCTTCAGCATTAAGTTTTGTTCCCTGTATTCTAACGGATGTTTTTTCTACTGAGACTCCCATCAATCTGGTGACTGATTCAGAAGGCATATTGAATGTGAATAATGAAGGAACAGGATCTTCGATTTTGTGATGTAA
Organism: Candidatus Cloacimonadota bacterium; assembly: GCA_014382685.1. GTDB lineage: Bacteria > Cloacimonadota > Cloacimonadia > JGIOTU-2 > JGIOTU-2 > Celaenobacter. The sequence goes on along the minus strand of JACNJG010000067.1, from coordinate 737 downwards.
CTTTTCAAGCCATTCCAATCCACTTCTTTGTGGAGAGCTTCCTGTTGCAACAATTACTTTATCAAAAATTTTTGATGGAACAATTTTCTCTATAAAACTCAACTCCAGCTTGTGTCCGATTGGCTTAATTGCTTTTATTCCTTTCCCAAGTTCAATTTCAATGCCTAATTTTTTTGCTTGTTGAAGAAAACAATCAATAATGCTTTGTGAGTTTTGAGATGCAGGGAAAACACGATTGTCATCTTGAATGGACAAGGGAACACCCCTGGATTCAAACCACTGCATAGCTTGTCTGGTATTAAAGATATGGAATGCTTTTTTTAATGCTTTTCCTCCTCGCGGATACGCTTCAGATAGTTCTTTTATGGAAGTGCATGCATTGGTAAGATTACACCTTCCTCCCCCAGATATTTTTACTTTTGCAAGAAGTTCTTTTGATTTTTCAAAAATGACAACTTTGGCATCCGGATAATTTTCTTTGACGTTGATTGCCGAAAAGAAACCAGCAGCTCCACCTCCGATTATCGCAACGTGCATGTTAATACTTCATAAGAAAACATCCGAAATGAGAGATAGCAAAACGGTAAATCATATATTGCTGAGAGTACGTTGATATTGATTAAATATTCGTGAATCCGATCAGATCTTCCGATCTGCCGTAATTCATATTATGTTTTTTATTCTTTTGGAGTTTTCTCTTTTTTCTGCTTGCGTTTTTCCTTAAGCGTAAGTTTAGC